>CAYSDF010000027.1:0-12506 GCA_964429675.1 uncultured Candidatus Saccharibacteria bacterium | reverse complement strand
GGCGGTGGCAAGAATTTATGCCGTGCCCCAGAGAGCAAGCTCTCCTGCGGTTAGCCACTTGGCCTATTTAGTTTCTTCCTTGGGAGTTTCCTCAGCTTTCTGTGCTTCTTCAGGCTTTGGCTGCTCGCCAGATGCCGGAGGAGCTTGTTTGTAGAGATCACCACCAACCCTCTGTGCAACCTTTGATAGTTCTTCGGTAGCCTTCTTTATCTCCTCGGCATTGTCTGATTTTACGGAATTTTTAGCTGATTCTACCTTCTCATTTAACTCCTTTTTATCCTCCTCCTTTATTTTAGCATCATTATCCTTAATCATCTTCTCGGTGGTGTAGATAAGTGTTTCGGCCAGATTTCTAGTTTCGGCCAGTTCTTTCTTCTTGGCATCCTCGGCGGCATGCTTTTCAGCATCAGCGGTCATTCTCTTTTTCTCCTCTTCTGTAAGGCCGGATGAACCTTCAATCCTTACAGATTGCTCCTTGCCGGTCCCCTTGTCTTTGGCTTTAACATTCAAGATACCATTGGCATCAATGTCGAAAGAAACTTCAACCTGAGGCACACCTCGGGGCGCTGGCGGAATACCGTCTAGGATAAACTTTCCCAGCGTTTTATTATCATGAGCCATCGCTCTTTCACCCTGTAAAACATGAATCTCTACTGACGGCTGATTGTCAGCTGCAGTTGAGAAAGTCTGAGACTTTGAAACCGGCACAGTTGTATTCTTCTCAATCATCTTAGTAAATACCTGACCCAAAGTTTCTATGCCTAAAGAAAGTGGTGTCACATCCAAAAGCAATACGTCTCTGACCTGACCCTGCATAATTCCGCCTTGAATGGCCGCACCGACAGCGACAACTTCATCCGGATTTATATCTTTGTGAGGCTCCTTGCCGAAAAGCTTTTTCACTTCTTCGACGATTAAGGGCATTCTGGTCTGACCGCCGACCATTACTACCTCATTAATATCTGAGACTTTAAAGCCGGCTCCTTCTACAGTGTCCTTGGTAAGCTTGATTGATCTGGCGGTAAGATCTCCTACTAATTCCTCAAGCTTCGCTCTGGTGAATGACAAGCTAAAGTGCTTTGCTCCTCCCGCATCAGCAGTCAAAAATGGAATATTAACTTCAGTCTGAAGAGTACTGGATAATTCATGCTTAGCCTTTTCGGCGGCATCCTTTAATCTCTGCACAGCGAGCTGATCCTTGGACACATCAACTCCCTGCTCCTTTTTAAATTCCTCCATCAGGTACTGGATGATTTTATGATCAATGTCATCGCCGCCCAAGTGAGTATCTCCGCCGGTACCTTTTACTTCGATGGTATCGTCACCGATTTCTAATACCGAGACGTCAAATGTTCCTCCGCCAAAGTCATAGACCACGATCTTCTCCTCTTTCTTTTTGTTAAGACCATAAGCTAAAGCAGCGGCCGTAGGCTCATTGATAACTCGCTTTACTGTCAGACCGGCGATTTCACCGGCGTCCTTAGTAGCTTTTCTCTGAGAATCATCAAAATAAGCCGGAACAGTGATGATGGCTTCGGTGATTTTCTCTCCAGTCTTATCTTCAGCATCAGCCTTTAATTTTTGCAGGATCATGGCTGATATTTCAGCCGGCTTATACCACTTATCACCCATTTTAACCTCAACATCGCCATGAGCACCTTCTTTTATTTCATAGGGGAGTAATTTCTTATCCCTTTGAACTTCGGGATCAGAAAACCTACGGCCGATAAGCCTTTTTACGGAAAAGATGGTATTAGCGGGATTAGTCACCGCCTGACGTTTAGCGGCAACACCGACATATCTCTCGCCATTTTTACCGACTGCCACAACTGATGGCGTAGTTCGGATGCCTTCTTTATTTTCTAAGATTCTGGGCTGGCCGATCTCGACCACCGCCATAGCTGAATTAGTTGTTCCTAAATCTATTCCTAGTATTTTGCTCATTTTATCCAAGAGCGCAGCGATTGGTCATAAAATGAGCACCCCGCTCAAATTTTGCCATCGTTAACGCTTATAATTTATACTTTTTTAAAAAAATCTAGAAGACTGTCGCAGTCCGCGCGTCCCGAATAGGGACATACCTTAGGGGCGAAGCGGACTGCTGTCCCCAACTCTCAAAATTTGGGCTGGGGTATTATCCGCTACTTTATAATTCTTACTCGGGCCGGTCTTATGACCTTGCCGTGCATAGTGTACCCCGGCCTTATTTCTTCTATATTCTGACCTTCTTTATCTTTTACTTCGACGGCCTCATGGTACATGGGATCAAACTTTTGGCCTTTGACTTCTATTCTATCCACGCCATATTTGCTTAGCAGATCCCCCATCTCATTTGCCACTGTCTGAATACCCGCAAACCAACTGTTTGATTTTTCTTTGAGTTCCGGGGGATATTCTTTAATAGCCATTATCAGTCCATCCACCTTATCTATCAGATCCATTATCAGGCTCTCATTGGCGAATTTCGCAAAATTCTCAATTCTTTTACCTTCCTCCTTCTTATAATTTATAAAATCCGCCCGTTCTCTTTTCCAATTATTCAGGTATTCTTCGGCCACCGCATTTTGCGGGGCCCCGCCACCGGCTGTGGCCTGCTTCTTAGAACTTTCTAATTCCTCATTTGTATTATTTTGTTCTTTATCTTGGGTCATATTGTTTTAGCTATTTTATTTAATTCTTCTGTCGCGTATTTGATAAGTGAAATATTTTTACTGTAATCCATCCTGGTTGGTCCAATTAGAGTGATGGAGCCCGTATAATTACCTGGTAAATCATATCTGGCCAATATCACGCTCTCATTTCTGATAAATTTATCTGAATTTTCAGATCCGATAAATATTTGGGGTTCGTCATAGCTGAATTCACCGAAAAAGGAACTTTCTACGGCATTGAATATCTCTTCAAAACGGTCAAAGATGCTTGTCATCTCAAACATTCGGTCAAATTCTTTGAATTCAGGGAAATCAAACAAGCTTGAAAGACCGACTTTATAAAAATCGTTATTTTCTACCACATTAGTGATCACAACATTGTCCGATAAATTGGCTAAGATATGAGCGATAGTTTTATTTATACTTCTTGGATCCTCTCCGGCATCATTAATGGCATTGTTTATCTTTTTCTTAGCCGGCATAGCCAGTTCAAAATCATGACTAGCAGCCAAGCTATCAACATAGAACCGGTAAGCTCTGTCAGTTGGCATACGGCCGCTTGAAACATGGGGCTGGGTGAGATATCCGGCCCGCTCAAGCTCATTCATCTCATTCCTGATAGTAGCTGAGCTAACAGGAAAATCCCTTGATCCTTCAAGAGATTTAGAGCTGATCGGCTCGCCGGTCTTAATATAGCGATGAACGATTTTATAAAGTAGTTTTGCCTGCCTTGGGGTTAAAACTCTATTCATATACTCCATTATACTCATTAGCACTCGACAGTCAAGACTGCTAATTCCCTACAAGACCCTATGACTGGACAAAACCACTATAACGGCATACTATCTATGCCACAAGGTTCTTTGATATTAATAGGAGTTAAAAAATGATAGTTTACCATCCTAAAGAAAAGTCTGACGCCTTAGATCTCTTCCCTTGCTTTGTAGACATGCTAATTAAACTTATTAATGATGCTAAGCTGGAAGTTTCTAAACGAAGAAATTGGCCACTTGATCTATATATATACCTAGGCAACCGCACATATGCTTATATTTCCTATAAAGAGATGAGGGGCTGGGAAACTGTTACTCCTATTCAAAGGTTCGAATTTACACTCTGCCAAGCTGGTATTGTAAAATTAGAACTTATAAGTCAGCAGCCCCATGAATACGATAAAATGTTAGAGCTATTTAAGACATGTCTGAACTCTATAGAAAAGAGCGCCCCCGAGGACTATGGAATAATTATTAATAAGGTAGACCTTCCGTCCCTAGATCGCAACAACTGGAAGAAATCTGTTTTAGACATAAAGAAAGAGACAGAAAGTCTCTACGATATTAAAAGAGCGCGAGAAGATCTTGATAGGAAAGTAGCAGATACTTTCGGAAATCTCAGCAGTAAATATAGGGATCAGGGCTATGAGATTACAGAGGAATAAATTTAAATTCCGCATCCGCCTCCGTCAGTTGACGGATGGCGGAGCGGGATTTTTTAATAAAAATAACTTCTATGAATTAACGTGTCGGGGGTATTTATCAACTTCGTTCTTTAGTTCTTCGTTGCTGTATCTATTTTTTATAATCCTTCTCCAGCCATAATCCCCCTCCGGATCCCAAGGACATATTGATCTGACTGCCACAGTATGAGGAGCTATTTTACCTGTCTCCGGGTCACGGCGGGTGTACCAAATAATCTGGCAGTTGCGGATCTTATCAGCCGGCTCCTTAGAAGCGTCAAGGCGTATGAAGTCATCATGGCCCAGATTTTCCATTTCAAGTTGAATTGCCCGCATGACATGACCATGACAAACAACCACCACTCTTTTGTCAGAACATTCCCGGGCCAAATGATCGATAAAATCAGTTTTCAATCGCAGACACAGCATCGGAATAGATTCTCCGCCACCTGCCGGATACGATAAAAATGGGTCTAACTTGTATTGTCTTTCTTCAAGCTCAAATAATTTCTTCTGCTCATCTACCGGACAATTATCCATCAAAGCCTTATCTCTTTCTCGCAGTTGATATTCAACCCGCCATTCTGCCTTGGGTAAATCTAAATATGAAGCCGTCTCTTTGGCTCTTATGAAATCTGACACATAAAATCTGTCCAAAGGCATCTGGATATTCTTTCGAAGCCACTCACCTGCTGATTTTGCCTGTTCGATTCCTTTATCCGTTAAACGGAAAGCCCGGCTATGTTTTTCCCTGAATTCAGGAGTAAAAAAAGAGTTATCTCCCTTCCGGCTGGCCTTATTAGCGACATTTCCTTCTGACTGGCCATGCCTTACAAAAATAGTATCAATTGGAAGCATATATTTAATTTAGCAGATAATTAACAAAACAAAAAGAGGACATAAGTCCTCTTTAGATAACACTACGGGGTTGTCGCTAACTGCTCCTGATAACGCTTAGCAGATTCTCTAATCTCTTTGATTACTGCATCAACTGACCACATCGGGGACCTGTATATGCCGCCGTTTCCCTGCCATGCCCATGAACCTTGCATACATTCGTACATTCGGAATGGAAGATTCAACTTTAGCATTTCCATCCTAAGCTTTTCGGCATCTTCACTGTTATCATTGTAAAGACAATATACGGGATTCCACTTATACCAAGAACAAATACCATCTTGCTTTAAGCCGAGCCTTTCAGCTAGCAAAACAGCACTTTCATAAGGAGCATTGGTAATAGAGAGTAGGGCTTGACCGCCAGTACCATCATTAGCATTAAAAACAATCTCACTCTTCTCTGGATTATAACCCATATAATAATGAGATTTTTTCAAGAATTCTCTAAGAACATGGGGATAGATAGAGACATTTCCAACCAAAACACGGTTTCTGAAGTCATTGCTGCTCATAAATCTGCCTTTTCCAAATTTAAATGTGCGATTAATATCTTACTTTATCCACCAGAAAAGTCAATATCTGTAACTAAACAAAAAGCGGGCAAATTATGCCCGCGCTTGATTCCTTTTAGACCAGAAATTGCTGATGAAATAAACTGCGGCTCCAAGACCCACAAGAATCAGGCCGAATGTCAGCGAACTCATAGGGCCAAATTTCTCATCACTATTCCTGATAATAGTCAGAACAATAAGGACAAGAGGTGCTAGGCCTAGGGCTATGGCCCCTAAGAGCCCACCCGGTACACGGTAAGGACGAGACATTCCAGGCTCCCGGATTCTAAGAGCTACCAGCGCCGCAAACTCAAGAATGATGCTCAGACCCGTCAACAAAACATCCAGTAATATCAGCTCAACAAAACTTAACTTCAAACATAATGCCCAGCATGTTGCACAGACCAGAATCGCCACCCATGGCGTTCCATTCTTAAGACGCCGGAGAAATACTTTGGGTAGAAATCCATCCTCAGCCATAACAACCGGCAAACGGGAAAGCGACATCGTAAGAGCGTTGAAAGTACCGACTGAGCCGACAATGCCACCGATTGTAATCGCAACCACTAACCCCTGACCAGCAAATTGCCGAGCTACTTCAATCCATCCGCTTGGCACAGGTCCGATAGAGCCTTTACCAAAAACTGAGTGAGCAATACTAGCCCAGCCACCCGTTGACCAGCTATTAGGATCAATACCAGTTCCAGCGACGGCCGCTATAGGGAGAACATACGTCAATGCAACAAGTAGCACGGTCGCAAGCATTGCTAATGGATACGTACGTTCCGGCCGATCAACATCATTAGCTACAGTTGAAGCATTATCCCAACCCATATAATTCCACATAGCAATAAGAACTCCGGCTAATATATCCACATTATGCAGAGGAATATCTTTTGCCGTTCCGGGAGACTGATGAAATAAAGCGTATATTACAAGGACTACAAAAGGTCCTAAAAGCAGAACACTTAAAACCACCGAGCCCTGCCCGACGGCTTTGGCACCCAGAAGATTCCAGAGAGTACAAATTGCAATCATTCCTACTCCGAACAGAAGTGCGTTGTGGCCTTCGGTTAAGTTTGGCCAGAAATGACCAAGATATCCTACAAAAAGTACAGGGTATATTGCCATATCAAAGATACTGCCGACAAGAGTGAGCCAAGCTTCCTGGAATCCCCAGAACCGGCCCAGCCCTCTTTTTACCCAGATATAAAATCCGCCTTCTTCAGGCATAGCGCTAGCAAGTTCGCTCACCATTAAAGCCGTAGGCAAGCTCCATAAAAGCGGGGTGAGTAATAAAATTATTATCGCTCCTTTGTATCCTGAAGTAGAGACAATATCTTCCAAACCATAAGGTCCTCCGGCAACCATGAAATAAGTTGCCATTATGAGAGCCGTCAAAGACATCTTCTTGTTCAAAGCTAGCTCCTTTCAAAGAACGAATTTAAATATTTTATACCATGAAGTAGAAAAAGTCAAGCTAAATCGGCAACAAAAAACGGCCCGTGGGCCGTGCTAGGAGACTTTAACGACGCCTTTATCGTCGACGAAGTAGGTTTCTACTTCCAGCTGGGGAAAGTGTTTAATGACAATCTCAGCCGCCTTCTTTAATTCCGCTTCGTGAAATTTTAGCTCCGCATCGTGATCGCCGTTAAACTTAACAAAACCACCATAAGCACCGCAGTCATGATGAGTGAACAGCATTACCTTCTTGGTATGATGCAGGCGGATGGATTTGTCCAACTCGCGGAGCATATAATCCGCATCGCCCGGTTTATCAGGAGAAGCAAATACTTTGGCTCCACCAGCCAGCGACTCAGTATCGATATGCTTTAATCCCGAATCTTTTATAAAGTGCTTGATTACTCTCCAGAAACGATTATCGAAACAGCGAACTACGAAAGCACCGGCAGTATAATGCTCGAGGGATGACTTCTCTTCGTAGACGTATTGTCTTGGTGAAGATTTAGGCATCTTTTTAAGCTTGCGGGACGACTTTTTCGGAGGCAATACTTGGCTCTGCGACAATCACCACCTCGCTGTTTGGACGGACTTCCATAAATCCTGAAGCGATATTAATTATAATCTTTTTACCATCCTTGTCAACCACATCGATCGGACCAATTAAGCTAGAGATCAGGGGAAGATGGCCATCTAGAATAGTAACTTCACCGGTCGAAGTCCGGGCAATCAGCTTGTCCGCCTGACCATTAAATAGAGTGTTGGTTAGAGTATAGATAGAAAGTTTCATCCCGTTAGAAGTAATGCATAGCATATACTACCACCGCGCAGTGCCATGCACTAATTGTTTAGTTATTTAATATAGACTTTGCGAATAACCCGTTAGGTATACTTCTAACGGGATTAAATTAAAGTTCTTCTATTGATCCCTTCAAATAGAAGTCCCCTTCTGCTTTTTTGTCGTGCTTGCCCTCAAGAATCTCCTTGAATCCTTTAACGGTATCCTCGCGCTTTACGAATTTACCGGGTTGACCTGTGAAAGTTTCGGCCACATGAAAAGGTTGAGACAAAAATCTCTGTATTTTTCTGGCTCGCCCGACAACAAGCTTGTCGTCTTCAGATAGCTCCTCCATACCTAGAATATTTATGATATCCTGTAACTCCTGATAGCGCTGCAAAACTCTCTGAACCTCTCGGGCCACATTATAGTGCTCCTGACCTACAATCTTTGGATCAAGTGCCGATGATGTAGAGTTCAATGGATCGACGGCCGGATATATACCCAGCTCAGTCAAAGCACGAGATAAAACAATCGTAGAATCAAGATGGCTGAATGTCGTCGCCGGCGCCGGATCAGTGATATCATCAGCCGGTACATAAATAGCCTGCACGGCCGTAATAGATCCCCTAGTTGTAGAGGTGATTCTTTCCTGAAGCTGTCCCATTTCACTAGCCAACGTCGGCTGATATCCTACTGCCGAAGGCATGCGGCCTAATAGAGCCGAGACTTCAGAACCGGCCTGAGAGAATCTGAAAATATTATCAATAAATAAAAGCACGTCCTTTGATTCCTCGTCTCGGAAATATTCAGCCATAGTCAAAGCTGTTAACGGAGTCCTTAATCGTGCGCCAGGGACTTCATTCATCTGACCAAAAACTAATGCTGTTTTATTCAAAACTCCGGATTCTTTCATTTCTTTATATAAATCATTTCCTTCACGAGTACGTTCTCCAACACCGGCAAATATCGAAGCGCCGCCAGATTCTTCGGCGACATTACGAATTAATTCCATAAGTAAGACGGTTTTTCCTACTCCGGCACCGCCGAATAACCCAACCTTTCCGCCTTTTATAAATGGGGCAAGAAGATCGATAACTTTAATTCCGGTTTCAAAAACTTCTGTCTTAGTCGATTGCTGGGCAAACGGCGGAGCGGCACGATGAATCGGCCAGCGAAGAGTTGGTATTTTGCCGTCTTTTATATTATCCACCGGCTCGCCGATGACATTAAACATTCTTCCCAAGACTTCTTTGCCCACCGGAACAGAAATAGGAGCGCCCCCATCTGTAACTTCCATGCCCCTCATTAAGCCATCGGTTGTAGAAAGCGAGATAGCTCGGACACGATTTGAACCCATATGACGGGCGACTTCAAAGATAATCTTAGTTCCATTGGGGCCTTCTAAATGAAGCATATTATAAATCCCCGGAAGCTTTCCTTCCTCAAATTCCACATCTACCACCGGTCCGATAATTTGTACGATTTTACCTTTTACCCCCACACTCATAAAGTTTTAATTAAGACTTTGCTTTAGCCTTCTCTTCAAACCAGTTAAGGCATTAGCTCGGAGCTTAAGATTATGTTCACGATTGAAAGCATCATATTTATTTTTATATCCCTCAAAGTATATTAGGTCAAATGGACCCCTATCCCTTGTGGCAACACTTGCATTAGAGTTATGTTCGCCAAGTCTTTTAACCAAATTTTTTGTGCAACCAATATACATATCAGAATCTTTTTTACTTTTGATTAAATACACATAGAACATAAACTTTATGAGTGTGGGGGCGAGTTCATTTTTAGTTATTTAATGCCTCTGCCCCGGCGGTTATTTCGGCTAACTCTCTAGTTATGCCGGCTTGCCTGACTTTATTGTAGACCAGGTTCAGATCATCTATTAATTCCCCGGCATTATCTGAGGCATTTTTCATAGCTACCATTCTGGCTGAATGCTCAGAGGCATTGGACTCAAGGATAATATGATGGATGTGCATCCGCAAGAGCTGAGGCACCAGCTGATTTAAAATCTCCTCGGGCGACGGCTCAAATTTGTATTCATATGTATAACGTGAGGAGGCTACAGCCTGTTTTTCTATTTCTGAATATCTTCCATGTTCGGGCGTAATCCCGTTTACGATTTCTTCAATATTTTCTTTCAAAGCTGGCAAGAGCTTCCTTAAAACAACTTCTTGTTTCAAGGTGCTTCTAAACTGAGTATACACCGCTTCAACCTCGTCCCACTGTCCCATTACAAATCCATCTAGCGTCAGATCGGCTACGGGTAAAGTATCCTGAAGCTGAGTGTAATCTCCGAATTTTAAAAATGATTTTTCAATCGAATATTTCCTTCTGGTAAAGTAATCACGGGCTAGTTTGCCTACAGTAACCAAAGTATAGTCGGCCTTATTCTGAATTTTTTGAGAAAGCCATGCTTCGGCCTTTTTTAAAACGCTTGAGTTAAAGGCTCCGGCCAAACCCTTGTCGGAAGTGACGACTAAGAGCGCCGACTTTTTAACCGGCCTTTCTTTCAAAATTGCCGGCAAAGATGGAGTTCGCGATAGAAGATTCTTCATGATTTCTAGTGAGGCTACAGCATAGGGACGGGCGGAAATCGCAAACTGCTGGCTTTTTCGCATTTTGGTAGCCGAAACCGCCTCCATGGCTTTGGTAATCTGGGAAATGTTCTTGACTGACTTTATTCTATTTTTTATTTCTTTTGTGGAGGCCATTTGACAAATTATTCCTTGAATGATATTATATGTTTTGTATAGATAGCTTGGGGGTTAGCTGATGGACGAACACAAGAAAGCGATTATGGATGCTCTCAGAAAGTATGGGTATGGGTGGGAATTCTTAGGATTATTCCTCAACGAAACCATTGCGGAAAATAGCATGACCGATGAAGATGTCAGCCGAGCTATCACATCTTTGGTCAAAGACGGCGTTATCCAGGTTACCTTCATGGGTGCAGAATTAGGCATTGAAATCGTTCCAGGAGCTTAATAAGCTCCTTTATTTTACAATTTTTTAAAATTCTCGACTGCCTTTCTCAACTTCTCTTCGGTCTCTTTCGCCAGTTCGCCGGTCTTTTTGATCTCTGTGTAAATATCTGAACCCATCTTCTCAAGATAATCCAGGAACTTGGCTCCCATTTCAGATACAATCTTTGGATCAACATCATCGAAGTATCCATTGGTACCGGCCCAGATCAAAGCAACTTGCCTCTCAAATGGCATCGGATCAAGTTCATTCTGTTTCAACAATTCTGATAAAGCACGTCCACGGACAATTCTTTTCTTCGTTCCCTCGTCTAAATCAGATGAGAACTGAGCAAAAGCGGCCAATTCCCTGAATTGAGCCAACTCAAGCCGCAGCTTTCCAGCCACCTTTTTCATGGCCTTGGTCTGAGCCGAAGAACCTACGCGTGATACAGACAATCCGACATTGACCGCCGGTTTGGTCCCTTGATAGAAAAGCTCGGGCTCAAGATAGATCTGCCCATCGGTAATAGAAATGACATTGGTAGGAATATAGGCTGAAACATCGCCCAACTGAGTTTCAATAATTGGTATAGCGGTCAAAGATCCTCCGCCATTGTCTTTGTTCATTTTTGCCGCTCTTTCAAGTAGGCGGGAATGCAAGTAGAAAATATCTCCCGGATAAGCTTCTCGGCTTGGCGGTCGGCGTAAAAGCAAAGATATTTCTCGGTACGCCCAGGCGTGCTTTGAAAGATCGTCATGAATAACCAATGCATCCTGGCCCTTGCTCATAAAATATTCTCCCATTGCTGTAGCACTGTAAGGCGCGAGATACCAAAGCGATGCCGGAGCAGATGCCGGAGCGGAAACAACAATTGTATATTTGAGCGCTCCTTTTTCCTTTAAGGTGGCGACAATCTTGGCAATTTTGGAATCCTTCTGGCCGATAGCGACATATATACAGATTGGCGTGGGATATCTATCATCCTTTCCCTGGTTGATAATCGTATCGATGGCAATCGAAGTCTTACCGATCTGACGATCGCCGATAAGAAGCTCTCTTTGGCCGCGGCCAATCGGAATCATACTGTCGATAGCCTTGATACCAGTATGAATTGGTGTATTGACTCCTTCACGAACAATAACGCCGGGGGCGATTTTATCTACTGGGAAAAATGTCTCCTTAGTACCCTCTTTGAATATCGGGCCCAGATTATCAAGCGGCCTGCCCAAAGGATCCACAACTCTTCCCACAAGTTCCTCGCCGACTCTGACTGAAAGCACCCGGCCGGTATTTTTGACTATGTCCCCTTCTTTAATTTTCAAATAATCACCTAGAATAATCGCGCCGACCGTATCCTCTTCGAGGTTGAAAGCAATACCGCTGACGGTGCCGGTCTTAGTTTCAAACTCCAACATTTCCTGAGAAGTAACATCAGAAAGTCCGGAAATTTTAGCGATACCATCTCCAACTTCTAAAACCCGGCCGATTTTCTCGGCCTTAATCTCATGTTTAAAACCTTCTATCTCCTTCCTTAATTTTTCGATTACTGTTGTCATTTTATTAAAATTATCCGTTTAACATCCTCTGAATTTTTGATTGAGCACTTGCATCTATAAGCACAGAGTCATCGATAAGAATTTTAATTCCGGCCAGAAGCTCAGGATTTATTTTCTCAGAAATTACTATTTTCTTTCCAAGAATATGTTCCACTTCCTTTTTGATCTCAG
>CAYSDF010000026.1:0-12677 GCA_964429675.1 uncultured Candidatus Saccharibacteria bacterium | reverse complement strand
CTAGATCTTCCTCGCAAAAAATGGAAGTATGTAAGGCTCTATTATATGACCGGATTCCTGGGTCATCTTATAAACCGCTCCCTTAAAATCGGGGCAATGCTTCAAGGAGGTAATTTCATAATAAAGAAGTCTGCGATACTAAAGGCCGGCGGATATGATACTAATATATCTTTTTACGGAGAGGATACAGATGTCGCCCGCCGCCTAGTTAAGTTTGGGGACGTAAAATTTACTTTCAAATTACCGATGTATGCTTCCGCCAGAAGATTGAGTCATGAAGGCGTAAGTACTATGGCACTTCGTTACGGTTTGAATCACATCTGGACGATCTTTTTTAAAAAACCATTTACCAAGAGCTATATAGACATCCGTTCGAACCAAAATAGCCCTAAATAGAGTACCTAGAGATTAAAATATGAAATGAAGAGATACTTTCTAAGACACAAAAATTACTGGTCCGATAGATCTTTCATCATATCCTCTATCGGGGCTATTTTATTTCTAGCTGTCAGTTTAGTTATAAATTATTTCCTGAATATTTACGCCACAAGAGCCGACCAACAGCAAGTTACCGATCTTGTCTTGAATAATGTGCGGATCTATGACGTTGATGTGATAGTTAATTATGGCCCGATCTTTCTGCTAGGGATAATAGCCGCGATTTTCCTGCTCAGGCCGAACACGATACCCTTCACCTTAAAAGGCACGTCTTTGTTGATCTTGATTAGGGCTATATTTATGACATTGACCCATATTGGCCAATTCCAACCCCAAATCCCCCTTGAGACTACAGGAGTAATTCACCTTGTAAGCGGAGGCAACGATGGCGGTCTATTTTTCTCAGGACACACTGCGGTGCCGTTTTTATTTGCTCTAACTTTTTGGCACGAACCGATCTTAAAATATTTCTTCTTGGCAGCTTCAATCGTTCTGGGAACCTGCATGCTTCTTGGCCATCTTCATTATTCCATCGATATACTCGGAGCATTTTTCATAACTTACACTATATTTGTAATGGCTCGTCGGTTTTTCTCAAAAGATTTTGATGTTCTAAAGACAGAGATCTAATACTTACCGTTTCTTATAAAATCTGACCACTGACTAGCTGACCAACATACTCCATTATCTCAGCAAGTGTTAGGAACTGCTTTGCTCCATAGGTCTCACAGACAATATCAACATTCCCCTTGCGCCAAAATCCTTCAGGACAGACTACCAATAACTTGCCACTTTTAGCATAAAGGCCCATCTCAAGCAATGAGATCGGTGATTTAGTAGAGGGATCGAAATACATAATAATATAGTCGCTTTTGGCTAGAGCATTGAGCTCCCAGTCTACTTGCTGTTTAAAGTCGGGGTTATCCTTGCTCTGCTTCCAGTTATTGTCCCAATTATCCCGTCGCGGATTCAAGATAACACCGGGTCGGTTTTTGAAATAATTTACCACCTTATCCTGCCAATTTTCAGCAGCCCCCATTTCGATACTACCCGCAAGAAAAATCTTAACATCCTTACTTTCCGGAATCTTTTGTAGTGGTTTTAGTTCGATCATGGATACTTTCTTATTTTAACGATGAATGCACCCGGCCCAACAACAAGGCCGACGGGCTCCTTCTATGAGCTCTGAGCGAGTTCTCTCAATCCGATGGCTCCTCGTTTCCGGCTTCTTGGCGGACTCAATCCAGCAAATCCACTCATTGCGAGCAAGTGGAGTAATATCTTCCCATGCTGCTTGTACTTTTGGATCATAAGCAAGGACTTTTTGTAAATCCGCTGGTACTTTGTGCGGCATAGAGTGGATTCCTTTATTTATCATAAATTTATTTCTACCACAAACGACGGGTCTCGAGCAGGTCAAAGTTACCTACTCTTCCTTGCCATAATAGTCACCACTACAAATGTCTGGGAATCGTGCTTTCATATTTTGATTGGCTTCGGGCGGAACTTTTGCCCACAGCGAAGTAATAGATTCGAGTGACTGTGCATCAAAATATGTGAGTGGACAGAATCTATCCCCGATCAAACTGATCGATGCCAGCTCCCAGTGGATTTGTTCATGCACCTGGCCATCACTTTGTTCCTTATAAATCCCAAAATGTCCGATAAAATCGCCCGCTTTTACCTTGTACCCCCAATGAAATGCCGGATTGTAATCCTCCATTTCTTTATATCGTAAAAGATAAAAACCATTCCAAATCTCAACATCCCATTTGCCAGGATTGCTTGCTCCCTTGGTAATTGAAATGACGGTTCCGTTAGCTGATGCTACAACATTGTGTAATTTATTGTCGTTATATTGAAAATCAATTCCCGGATGTCCATGAGGTACCTGCGGTTTAGGATGATTGATGGTCTCTCCCATTGGAATCATCGAATCCGGCATATCTGAGAATTCATAGGGTACTCTGATGATTATCTTTTTGTGAGGTAAATAGGTTTGAACTCCTACCACAAAGAATAGGATGAATAAAATTAAACTTACGACAATAACGACCCCGCTTATTTTTAAAAATTTATACATATCTTTTCACAAACGACGGGTCTTGAGCGCTAATCCAGAAGTACCGATAAGAGTTCCGGGAATTTTTCTGTTTTCAAACTATTTAACACAAAATGCCCCTTTCCATGGAACTCTTTAAACTGAGCATTTTTTAACTTTGATTTAAGAACCTTGATACTTTCTATTATCTCGGAAGAATCGTCTATTGAGTACATAACTGTAAGACCGGCTGTTTTTGAATAAAGATTGGGATCGATTTCAAATTTAAAAAAATCAGGATCAATCACTTTTTCCGGATCTAACCATGGAGCAACTAAAACTACTTTTCCAACTTTTACGTTTCCTTCACTTAACCATCTGACAAGAAATCCTCCGCCACAGCTATGGCCAACTAATATAGTATTTTTATCAGGGCTAAATCTTTCCAGCATTTCTTTCCATTTATCATAATTTGGCTGGTAAAATCCAGGCATTTCTGGAGTTTGTGTTTCGATGCCATTTAATAAAAGCTGCCTTTGAATCCAAGGAATCCAGTGATCATTAGAAGCGGCTGGACGACTTATATCCAAATACTCCGATTTATCATTGTAACCATGTATTATAATTGCTGTTTTCATATAAAATAAATTCTTTATATTTATCAATGCTCTTTGAGCATCGAACCGCACTTGCACTGAGCTTGTCGAAGTGCTGCGGGACTTGGAATCAAACGCGTGTCGGGCTCAGCTGCTTCGCTATCCTCGCCCTCACTTCTTAAAACCCCTCGGTTTTAATATTTCCGCCACGGGAGACCCATAGTTCTCCCGACCCCTCTCCGTTCGAATCCTACGTCCCATCGCAAAATTCGTTCCACTCATTTTGCTGCGGGACTTGGATTCGAACCAAGATACTGGGCTTCAAAGGCCCATGTCCTACCATTAGACGATCCCGCAAATTTATAACTTTCTTTTCAAATATACCTACAATGCTACACGCATAGCATCGTAGGCGGGTCTCGCGAATTTAATTAATTCTACAACAAAAAAAGCGTTTATTCAACGCTTTTTATTATTTTATATTTAGTCGTGAATTCAGTCCTGAGTATCAAGTCATAGCTCATCCTAGACCAATTTCTTCTCTTTGATGCTTCAAAAAACATTTCTTTTGAGTATAAATAAACACTGATTATGTCGGCGAATTCTTCCACATTTAAATCCGTAAATCTTTCAAGCACAGGATGGCCTTTACGGGGAGTCCGCATATCGATGCAGTAACCGAACTCAGGGTGTTTGTAACAATGAATTAAATAGTCTATGCAATGAGCGAATTCGTGAGCAATCAGCATTCTCAAATCATCATCAGAATATCTGGAAGGACCTGGAGATATAAGTATTCTGTATTCAGGATATGTAGCCCAACCATCATGAAAAATCCCTATAAAAAACCGCCGCACTTGCCAAATCTCCGTATTGGGAATGGGCAAACCAACTTCTTCGGCTCTAGTGATAACTTCGGATAGTATCCTCTCTAACCTTGTGCTTTTCTTCATAAAAATCTTATAAATCAAACTACTTGATTTTAATCTACCCACCCTAAGAAGAATACTTTCCGAGAACAACAATAAGTACAAATATAATACCAGGGCGAATATAAAAACCCAAAGAAGCGAGCCTACATTCAAATGCTGACTCCTTAATTATCAATGAACATGAGTAACTATACTTCTTTTAGAAAGCCAGTCAAATACTAGCCCAGTTCCAATACCGCCAGCTCAAGAGGTAACTGAGGAATGGGCGACGATTTTATGCCATCCCGGGCAGAGATAAAAAGATTTAGCATCTTAACTATTTGAACAGGCTCAAGAGCCTGGGAATAACTCGCTATCAACTTTGCCTCCTCATCAAGTAGTTCTTCTCCGACAGAAGTCAGAGTAGCCGGGCTGACTTTAAATATCAGGATTTTGCGTAAATAATTTATAAAATTTGAAGTGAAATTTTCAAGATCAATCCCAGAATCATATATCTTATTTATAAATCCCAACGCCGCCGACCGATCGTTATTTACCAGATAGCCCAAAAACTCCGGATGATAGTCAAAAGGTATCAGACCCAGGAGATCATTGGCTTCTTCGGCTGTTACTTTTCTGCCCCGGCTAACTGCTTGAATTTTAGACAAAGCAACTTCGGCGTCACGCAAAGCTCCGTCGGAAGATACGGCGATAGATACAAGGCTACTATCATCGACATTTATTTTTTCTATTTGGGCGATTTCCTTTAACTTTTCAAATACTTTTTTCACGGAGAGTCTCTTGAAGTCAAACCTCTGAACGCGGGAAAGTACCGTTTCCAAGATCTTATGAGGCTCTGTAGTGGCAAGTATGAACACTACATGGGATGGCGGCTCTTCTAATATCTTCAGCAAGGCATTAAACGCGGGCGTGGTGAGCATGTGGACCTCATCTATGATGAAAACCTTATATCCTCCGCTGGGGGCGGCCACGCCGGCTGAATCCTTAATGCTTCTTATTTCATCGATACCGCGGTTTGAAGCGGCATCAATCTCAATCAAATCAAGAGATCGGTTTTCAGTAATCGCTAAGCACGACTCACAAGCATCATCAGGGTCGCCATTTTTCTCTCTATGAGCACAATTTAAAGCCTTAGCTAAAAGCCGGGCTATTGTCGTCTTGCCTGTTCCCCTTGGACCGGTAAACAAATACGCATGGCCTATCCGGCCGCCTGTGAGAGCTCCACGAAGGGTCTGAATTACATGTTCCTGTCCGACAACTTCAGAAAATTTTTGAGGACGATATTTACGGTATAACAAAGGGTCAAGTATTAAGGACTGAGGATCAAGTATTAAGGCCAGCTCTTCTCCTTAATACTAAATACTAGATACTTGATACTGATTTCCTAAACACTACTATTCTAAACCCAACAAAACTAAATACAAGAGCTGCGGCCGAACCGGCGATTCCACCGACATTTGCCCAGGCCTCAGGAGTGATACCAAATAGCGGATGAATGTAATTAACTAGAAATGAGGCGACGGCAACATTTATAAGCCCTGATATTACAGAAACCAGAATAAATTTTCCAAATTCCGAAGCACCGCCGGCACTGGAACCTGATTCAAAAACCCAAAATTTATTCCAACCGTAACTATGAAGCGCTCCGCCCACAAATGCAACTCCGACGAAAATAGAATACCACGAACCTGAGCTTATACCTGTAGTAGCAATTAATAGATTCAATACTCCTGAATAAACTACGAAATTAGTAAACCCAATGACAGCAAATCTTCCGAATTGATTAAAAAATGGCATCCAGCGGCCCAGAAAATATCCGAAGTTAACTCCAATAATCCAAATAATCGGGATAAGAAGCATCATCCAAGCCGATGATAAATGAGCATTGGGCTGGCCTAACAGGTGGAATATTATATTTACCCTGAGCTTGTCGAATATATCAAGGTTCAAAAATTCAAAAATCCGCCAGGCGATAAAGCCTGAATACAAACCGGTAACAACCGTCGACATAAGATCTTTCTTCGTGAATTTATTCATCCCGTTAGAGACAGGTTGCGACCTGGCCGCAACCGTGCCTAATTAATTTATTTTTATTCTCTGTTATAAAATTCTGGCCACTATCTCTTATACTAAATTTACCGGTTATGTCTCTAACGGGATTTAAACCTGATCCTCCGGCTTGCCATATTTCATCCGGGATAGCTCCTTAATCTTCTTAGCTAACTCCGGATCAGATTGGTGCGGTAGATCAACTTTAATATTAAACGGACGCGTAGTCTGATTATTAATCAATAACTTAAGATAGCAATTAAAGTTATCTATATTCAATAAGTCCTGAGGGCTGAACACAGGCTCAAACTGGTTCTTTAAAAATTCGGCATCATCGGCTCCGACTCTGAAAGTAGCGATAGAGCCCACATTACCGAATACTGCGTTGCGGATTTTATCATCAAGTTGCTTAATAAATTGATTGGCTATCGTCATATCCAGACGATATTTCCTGGCCTCAGCAAGAATAATAGCAATACTATCAGTAGTAAAGTTTTGGAACTCATCAATATACAGATAAAAGTCTGATCTTTGATCCTCAGGAATATCCACTCGAGATAATGCCGACATAAGAAGCTTGCCGACTATAATCATACCTAATAGATTAGCATTAATATCACCTATTCGGCCCTTAGAAAGATTTACTAACAGGATCTTTTTCTCATCCATTATCTTCCGGAAGTTGAAAGCGCTTTTCTTCTGGGAAAGAATCGGGCGTAAAAATTCATTAGCGATAAAGCCATTGATCTTGGAAGTTATATACGGAGCCATATTAGCCAAGGCGGCCTCTCCGCCGGCTTTTTCGGCTTCCAAGGCCCAGAAATCTCTTACTATAGGATTATTTTCTCTCGTTAGCTTATCCCGACGGTACTTCTCATCAGTCAAAACCTTCGGAATATTGACCAATGTCGGCACCTCAAACTGATGATCATCCATCAAAAGCAACATTGCATTCCTGAAATACTGATCAAACATAGGCCCCATAGTTTCCGCCAGGAAAAGCTTCTGAAATATGCCTAGCATCTCGTTAACAATAAATGTCTTTTGTTCCGGAAATTTAGGATCGAACTCCAGCATATTAAGACCCAGAGGCTTTTGGATATCAGCCGGATCAAACACGATTACATCATCCAGTCTTTCTTTCGGAATAAAGCCGAGAATCTTTTCTATGGCCGTACCATGAGGATCAATGAAAGCCACACCTTCGCCGTTTATAATATCCTGATAAATCATGTTCTCCATTAGAGTAGATTTACCGGTACCGGTCTGGCCTAATACATACAAATGCCTGCGGCGGTCGCTTTTACCCATCTTTATCATGTTGTCCATGCCCCGAAATACATTCTTTCCCAGAACAATTCCTTCTTGAGGCAAGTTCGGAGGCGGTTCAGCTGGCTTTGCTTTTAGAAACTTAATTTTAGGGGCAAATGTAGTGGCGATCGGAAAATGATACAAACTTGTAATTTCCTCGGTAGACAGAGAAGCTTTGTGGGAATTATCAAAAAGACGGAAAGAAAAATTAAATACAAGATTTTTTAGAGACGAGCCCTTAACTTTGACCGCCTCGAGACTATTCATCTCATCAGCTGAAAACTGAACAAACGAGCTAGTTATCTCATTCAATAATTCCTCGGCCTGATTCTGATCTTTAGCTGATACGACCACTCTTATGTTTGTATCAAAGAGGGATTTGGAAGCTTTGCCCTGGATACCTTTGATAATTTCTTCTTCGTATGGAGTGACGACTACTGTCTCTTTCGGCTTGGTATTTTTGGCTTCTTCCTCAGGAGTTTTCTGCTTAGGAGGATTTTTTACTCTGGACAAGGCTGATGAAAATTTATAACCCAACTGCATTTCTTTGGCTACCTTTTTGGCTAGGTCTCTATTCGAATACTCATGAGATGGTCTTATTAATATTTGGATGGCCGCTCCCTCACCCTGAGTCTGAAGCTTTGATAAAGCCGTTGCCAAACCGCCCAAAGGGTCGGATTCCAAGCGCTGGTAGGTTTTAAACGGCAAAATAAAATTATCTTTTAGCTTAAGGTATGCCCCGGCGTTAAAACCGGAGGGATTAAAAATACTATAATCCTTGATTCTGGTTATTTCGGCCGAAGAGAAAATACCGTGAAGCTGTTTTTGGAAAGTCTGCTCGTAGCTCTTAGGAACACTGGCATAAAAATGTATTTCATCACCGACATGGTGAACGGCCAACTCTAAAACTATGTAAGGCTCACCATAGATGAATTTATTCCATCCACTGGCATGAAGATTGGCAAAAGAAGCATATAACTGCTCCATAACTGATATCTGCTCCTTCTCGCTTTTTTGATTCTGGCCACCGGAAGGATTATCTCTGGGCAAGGTAATCAAAAACAGTGACATATTAAGCGCTCTTGAAATACTGCCCTTAGTTTTGACGTCCTCATACCACACGAAACCGACAATAAAAAAGGCGACTATTGAAATGAAGTAAATTATAAGTAGGACGTTTGGCACAGAATCTTCTGAAATATTAGACTATTCGATTTTCTCAAGTTTCCTTCTTTCAATCAAAGCATCGTAGAGCTCATCGGCGAGTAAGTCATGAAAGGCATCGATCAAGGCCGGGTCATTTTGTTTAGCAACAAACTTAATTCCCTCTTCCAAATTTGTATCAAATACCAGCTTCACCAATTTATCAACCTGGTCCTTTAATATCGGGTCAAGATAACTTGGAGAACTATCGGAATTAGATAGGCTTTTAGGAGTTACCTGAGGTTGACCAACAGGAATTTGCTGATTTATTTTATCTCCTATTATTGATTTGAGAACTTCTTTCTCGGAGCCGGAAGTATCGCCCATTTTTTCGGCCGAGATCGGCTGATCTTCACGATGCTCCAAAAGAGACTTCTTTTCCTGAAGTTCTTTCTCAAGCTTAACGATATCCTGCTCGATTGTAGATGACGATATCTCTGGCATACCAGGTAGTGAAAGTTCCGACTGTCTTTAGGTTTTTATAGACCCTAGATTAAAAATTTCACTTGTTTTACTTATTATACCAGCTTAGTAGCAATCATTAGCAGAAAAATATTCGAAACTTCTACTACCTGGCATATGCTTAATTATTATAGCATAAACCCAAATTAGCCTACACATCCATAACCTCCGCCATGTGGACAAGCCCCCAAAGCCATAATTTGAGAAATCTGATAGAATTATATCATGTTCGCCGATGTCTTAGCCAAGAGAAAAGAGCTGGCCGTATTTCTGGTGATTATTTCAATCGCCGGATTTTTTCGTTTATACAAACTTTCATCATTTCCACCCGGACTATATCCGGATGAGGCTATGAACGGCAACAACGCCCTTCAGGCATTGGATGAGCCTTCGTCGGCTCCCGCTTTTAGCGGAGCCCCGCTTAAGGCGGTGGCCGGAGGATTTAAAATTTTCTACCCTGAGAATAACGGCCGCGAGGGACTGTTCATAAATATCCAGGCCTTATCAATAAAGATATTCGGCATCCACTCCTGGTCGCTGCGTATAGTCTCTGCTCTTTTTGGAATTTTGACTGTTGTCGGATTATATTTATTGGCACGCGAGATATTTGAATGGAGAATAGCCGCTCTATCAAGTTTTCTTTTAGCTATATCTTTCTGGCATGTTAATTTTTCCAGGATCGGCTTTAGGGCAATAATGCTGCCTTTTATTATGGTCTATGGTTTCTATTTCCTGTGGCGAGCAATTAAAAATTGCCATCTGCCTGATTTTATATTGGCCGGGATTATAGGCGGACTAGGATTCTATACTTATACGGCTTATAGAGTCGTACCTCTTTTATTTCTTGTTTTAATCGGAGTTTATTGGTGGAATATCCGGAAAGATATGAGTTTTTCTAAATATGACGATACAAAAAGAAAGCTTTTTATCGGTTTGGCGCTATTTATATTTGTTGCCTTTATGATCGCTCTGCCAATTGGATTATATTTCTTAAACCATCCTGGCAGCTTCAATAGCCGAGCCGGGCAAGGCTTATATGTTTTTAGCCAGCCTCAACCGGTAAAAGAGCTGGCTAACAGCGTTATTAAGACTCTAGGCATGTTTAATTTTACTGGCGATTGGAACCAGAGACACAATCTTTCAGGCGAACCAATGCTTCCCTGGCCTATCGGAATATTCTTCGTAATAGGATTTATCAATGAGTTGGTTCATTGGATTAAAAGAAAACACGGTCACTTTTCTACCGTTCATACATTTATATTCGCATGGTTTTTTATATTGCTTCTGCCCGGATTTCTATCGATCGAAGCTCCGCATGCCTTGCGTACGATAGGAGTGTTGCCGATAGTAATGATTATCACAGCCAGGGGTCTATGGTGGTCATTTGAAAAATTAAAAATCTGGTACGGGATGGCATTTCAATACAATAAGAGGCCTGCAATTTATTCTTTTATAAATTTGGTGATGATTTTATTTTTAATATCGCTCTGCTGTCTTGAGTTTTTAAGATACTTCGGTACCTGGGGACCTAGCAGTCAGACAGCAGTGGCCTTTAATCAGAACTACGTAAATCTTGCAAATGAGATAAATAGACTTCCTCAATCCGTAAAGAAATACGTACTGGTCAATGCGGGCGGGGTTTTGGTTAATGGCATTCCAATGCCTTCCCAGACAGTCATGTTTCTTACTGACACCTACACTCCCGACAAGCAAAAGGCAAAAAATATATTTTATCTGACTCCCGAACAGTTTAGAGCTGGGCAATTTGATAAAGGCTCCATCATCATACCTCTTGAGCAATAGCGATGTCTAAATTATATAAAATTCTCCCGCTTATTATTATAGTATCGGCTTTGATTCTGGCTATTACTAGTGTTTGGGATGACTCACCGATCGTTGATGAGATCCCTCATATCGGGGCAGGATATTCTTATATCCAACGGGCAGACATGAGACTAAATCCCGAGCATCCGCCTCTGGCCAAGGACCTTGCCGGAATAACTCTTAGCTTTTTAAATTTACGGGAAACGGCCTTTCAAACACCTTATTGGCAAACAGACATTAACGGCCAATGGAACTTTGGCCGAAATCTAATATTCGGTTCGGGCAATGATGCAATATTAATAGCCCATGTCGCAAAAATGCCCGAGCTCCTGTTCTTCATACTATCCGGGGTTATTATTTTTGTCTGGACTAAAAAAATGTACAACCGCGAGGCTGCACTAATCGCCTTGTTTCTGTTTTCTTTTTCTCCAACAATACTGGCTCACTCCCGTTTTGTAACCACCGATGTTCCGGCATTATTCGGAGTGTTACTGGCAAGTTTTTTCTTTATTAGATATTTTGAAAAACCTACTGGAAAGAATCTCGTTATAGCCGGCTTAGCTCTTGGAGTAGCTGAACTTACAAAATTCTCCCTATTTTTATTCGTGCCTTATTTTATAGGTTTAGCGGTCTTCAAAGGGCTATTCTCTCCCCATGATATATGGCAAAAAACCTGGTCTTATCTTAAATCAACCGTACTTATCATCATCATAGCTTATGCTGCAGTAGTCTGGCCGGTATATGCATATCATGTTGCAAATTATCCTCCGGAAAGAGAGAAGCAGGATATCACTTATAACGTTGGCAGTTATGGACGCAGAACTTTCCCTAATCTTGCCATCTGGATGTCCGATAAGCCCTTTTTAAGACCCCTGGCCCAATATGGCGTCGGCCTTTTGATGGTTACGCAGAGAAGCATCGGAGGAAATGATACTTATTTCCTGGGTGAGGTTAATAAAAATGCCTGGAAAAAATATTTCCCGATTGTGTATTTCTTAAAGGAGCCTCTGCCATTTTGGGGATTAGTTGTTCTAGTCTGGCTGTACTGGGCTTTGAAGGCCAGGTTTGAAAAAAATATTCTAAAGCAATACTGGGGTTATCTTGTAAGCCTTATCCGAGATCATTTCACCGAATTTGCTATGCTCTTATGGCTGGCGGTTTATTGGTATGCCAGCATCACCGCCAATTTAAATATAGGTATCAGACACTTGATCCCCATATACGGATTCGTCTTTATCCTTCTTTCCGGACAGATTATTAAAATATCCCACTGGATCTTCAACAAGAAACTTTTTACGGCCTACATGATAACCGTGGGAGTATTACTGGGCTGGTATTTATACGAAAATATCTCCGTCTATCCTTTTTATCTCACATACTTCAATCAAGTTGCCGGCGGTCCTTCGGGCGGTTATCGTTACGTTGTAGATTCTAATGTTGATTGGGGCCAAGATGCCAAGCGTCTGGCTGATTGGGTTGATCAAAACCATATTCAGAGAATTCACCTTGATTATTTTGGCTGGTCTGATGCCGGTTATTATTTGAAAACAAAATACATATGGATGAACAGCAGTACATACAAAAGTCCCGCTGAATTCTTACGTGATGAGCCTAACGGCGGCTACATAGGAGTTTCGGCGACATTCTACATGGGTTCCACAGTCCAAAATCCAGCCGGAAGCTACGCCTGGCTAGCCAACTACGAGCCAATTGCCTACATAGGTAACTCAATCTTTGTCTGGTATATTCCACCAAAGTAATCAAGCCCCCCAGCCTCCCTCCTTGGAATCACCAGCCCTGCATGTCATGGGCGAATCGCAG
>CAYSDF010000025.1:3130-13421 GCA_964429675.1 uncultured Candidatus Saccharibacteria bacterium | reverse complement strand
CTCAAAAACCTAGCTATTTTAAGTATAAGGCCGAGACTATCTATGTCGGTGAATATATAGACCTTAAAAAGGTCCAGGAGGGAATCAGACAATATACATATTTAAATAGGGATCACCCCCTCGTCATCCGTCTTTTAAAGGACGAGTATGTTGTTTTGACCAAGTTCGGGGCGGTTACGTTTTGGAATGTTCCCGGAAAGCTGAGGAAGGAGTTTTTGTTAGAGCTCACACCTTTTGTAAAAAGCAGGAAGGAACGCTATCACTATGATGAAGAAACGGCGGTTCTGGTGGGCGGGGATGAAGGCAGGGTTACTTTTGACGAGATCTATGTAACCAGTCTTGATGTAAATAATATTAAAATTATTTCCTATGTGCTTTCTCAATCGGTTGCTCTTGAGAGATACGAAGAAGAGATTGAGGGCAGTTTGTCTGAGGTGGGAGTGGTCATCGAAAATTTAAAATCTACCGGCCGGGCTCTTTTGACCCAGAAAGAAATGTTAAAGCAGATAGGAAAAGTATTTTCAGTTAAGCAAATTGCTGTGGCTCACCTGTCATTGTTTGATAAACCGGAAGAAATTTGGGAGTCGCCCGAACTTGATAATCTGTACAACAAAATGAGTGCTGAATATGATCTTCGAGTAAGATTTGATGTTCTTGATGAGAAGATAGGCTATCTTTCGGATGTTTCTCAGATGCTTATAAATTTCCTGGCTGAAAAGCAAAATGCTTTTTTGGAGGTGATCATAATAGTCTTGATTGTTATTGAAATTGCTCTTTGGTTTTTGCCTCCTTTTTCGGACATTCTTAAATATTTCATGAAGTAGCATGGTCCTGGAAATAATTGCTAAAATCCCTCATTCTGGTATAGTATTGGGATGCCAAAAAAGCTG
The DNA here is from genome assembly GCA_964429675.1 of uncultured Candidatus Saccharibacteria bacterium. Lineage (GTDB taxonomy): Bacteria > Patescibacteriota > Minisyncoccia > 2-02-FULL-40-12 > GWA2-44-9 > GWA2-44-9. Next base: position 12,531 of record CAYSDF010000025.1, on the reverse strand, counting down.
CTAAAAGTGGGGGTTTTGATGGGTGGAATCTCCTCTGAGCACGAAGTCTCTCTATCTACCGGACAGAATGTCCTGGATAATTTAGATAAGTCAAAGTATCAAGCCACCCCTATAAAAATTTCTAAGAAAGGACAATGGTTTTTAAACGGACAGGAAATTGATTTGGCTTCGGCTTTGAAAGGTCATGATATTGTTTTCAATGCTCTCCATGGCACATTTGGCGAAGATGGCAGGGTTCAGGCGATGATGGAGTATTACAAAGCCAGGTACACGGGTTCCGGGATTACTGCCTCGTCTCTAGCTATGGACAAGCTTCGCAGCCGGGAGATATTTAAACTTATCGGTTTTTGCGTCCCCAAAACGCTGAAACTTAAAAAGGGCGAGAATTATGATGCCCGATTGAGCTTGTTTATAAATAAGGTTGTTAAGTTTCCGGTTGTTGTAAAGCCGTGTTCGAGCGGCTCTTCGGTCGGAGTTAAAATAGTTGAAAATCAAGAAAATTTAGGCCAAGCCATAGAAGGTGCTTTCAAATTAGATAAAAAGGTTTTGATCGAAGAATTTATTAAGGGCCGAGAATTGACCTGCGGAGTGTTGGATAATTTTAACGGCCAACCGGTTGCTGCCCTTCCCGTGACAGAAATAATACCTTCAAAAGACCATCAATTCTTTGACTATGATGCTAAATATAAAATTGGACAGACCAATGAAATAACCCCAGCTTTTGTCGATAGCGTCATTTACGAAAAAGCCCAGGAAATTGCCGTAAAGGCTCATCAGCTATTGGGATGTCAGGCCTATTCCCGCACTGATATGATTTGGACTCCGGGTAATAATGACATCTTCGTCCTTGAAACTAATACTTTACCTGGACTTACTAAAGCCTCTCTTCTACCAAAATCCGCCCAAGTCGCCGGGTTGACCTTTCCCCAGCTTCTCGATATTATCATCACCAGCTCATTGGTATAGAAGTAATGGTGAAGTGAATGAAAATGGCATTGATGCTCGTGCTGATTAATGCCCTACTGTTATATAACTTTTTGACCTGGCGAGAAAAAAGAGGATTGTTCAGGAAGCTTAGCTTATTTTGGCTAGTTAGCGCGATAGTGTATGACATCTTTACGATCTGGGCTTTTATTTAATTAATTCGGACATTTGTCCGGTTTTTTGTTTTTTTGACACTCTGACTGCTCCGTGATACTATCATCATCAGCTCGTTGATCTGATTTAAAGGGGTTAATAATGTTTATCGCTGAAATCCTTTTATTGCTCGGAGTAGCCACCTCTGTTTGTGGATTCAAGTCTAACTCAAGATATTCGTTCCTACTCTGTCTTCTGGGCGGCTTCATGATAGGCCGTGGCGCAATAGTCCTACTGCATATTTTAATCGGACACTAGGTCCGATTTTTGTTTACATAGTTTAATTAGTCCCCACCCCCTCCCCCAATTTTCTCCCCTTTCCTGAGGCGATTCCCTGGAAGTTCCTCCAGTGCACCTTCGCCTTGTCACCTGCAAAGATTTACTTGTAGTAATGCAGATTTTATTCCGCCAGCTGGCGGACCAAAATAACAGGTAACCCGCTCTTGCCTCCTCTCCTTCAATACATGGAGAGGCGTTTGACCTATTATTTTGGATAAAATCTGCATCATCCTCATAAATCTTCTTGGCTCGTCGAAGGGATAAAATCGGGAGAGGGGGCGGGGCTTGGAAGACATGTGAAGCCAAAAAACATCCCAAGCCTTTTTATCCTTCCTGGAGTGGCATGGCAACGAATCAGCAGTTGAGTCGGAAAATTCAGGTGTCTGAGCGAAGCGAGTTCTGAATTTTCCTACAAACGAGACTGCGATTCGCCCATGACATGTAGGGCTGGATAAAAATGGGTTGGGTTTTTTGGCTATAGCAGACTAGGCTTTTGCCTAAAATTATTTTTATGATAAGATTCTATCATGCCAGGTAGTAGATTTTCCGACTGCGACCTGGTTGCCTTTAATTTTAATCGGAAAATTCACTACCTGGTATGCAACGCACTCATGTTATCGAAACTAAAGACCTTGTCGGTAAAGAAGTAAACCTCTATGGCTGGGTCAACGTCCGTCGCGACCATGGCAAGATCATTTTTATAGATCTTCGCGACCGCAGCGGAGTTATCCAGATGGTTTTTGTCCCATCTAATAAAGATATTTACGAAAGAGCTACTCAGCTTCGTTCCGAATGGGTGATTAGGGTCAAGGGCATGGTGAAAGATCGCCCCGAAAAGATGGTGAATCCCGAGATTGAAACAGGCAAGGTTGAGCTGGAGCCCTTAGAATTGGAAATTTTAAATGAAGCTCTTACCCCTCCTTTTCCTTTGGATACGCCCGGTGATGATATTGATGAAGAAATACGTCTTAAATATCGGTATCTTGACTTAAGAAGACCACGACTTCAGAAAAATATAAAACTTCGCTCAGAATTCATAGACAGGATTAGACAGTTTTTATTCAAAAAAGGTTTTACTGAAATTGAAACTCCTATTCTTTCTGCACCGACGCCCGAAGGCTCGAGAGACTTTGTCGTACCATCAAGGTTTAATCCGGGTAAGTTTTTTGCTTTGCCCCAAAGTCCTCAGCAATATAAGCAGTTATTGATGGTGGCCGGTTTTGAAAAGTATTTTCAGATAGCCAGGTGTTTCCGGGACGAAGATTTGAGGGCCGACAGGGGATTTGAGCATACTCAGGTTGATATGGAGGTAAGTTTTATAAATCAGGAAGAGTTCATGGCTTTAGACGAGGAAATGATGATAAGCGTGGTAGAGTCTATGGGCTATAAAATAAAACAAAAACCATTCCCTGTTTTTACTTATAAGGAGGCGATCGAAAAATTTGGTGCTGATAAATTTGATTTGCGAACCGAAGAAGATAAGAAGAACGGTATTCTGGCCTATGCCTGGGTCAAAGATTTTCCTTTTTTTGAAAAGGATGATGAGGGGAAATGGACTTTTACTCATAATCCTTTTTCTCATGCTAAACCTGAGCACGTTGAATGGCTTTTGAAGGGTGAGAATATCGGCGATATCTTAACTACTCAGTATGATCTGGTTTGCAATGGATTTGAGGTTGGAGGAGGAAGTATTCGAGCTCATAAAACTGAAATGCTGCATGCCGTGTTTAAAATAATGGGTTACGGCGAAAAAGAGATTGAAGAGCAGTTCGGCCATATGTTGGAGGCTTTTAAATATGGTGCTCCTCCGCATGGTGGGATCGCTCACGGGATAGAAAGAAACCTTATGACATTGATGGGGGAATCATATTTGCGAGAAACTCAGGCTTTTCCCCAAACTAGTTCCGGAAGGACTTCAGTTATGAGTGCACCGAGCGAGTTAAGCAACAAACAGCTCAAAGAACTTCATTTAAAGATTGCCGCCGATGGCGAGCCTCGCCCTGAAGGGCGGGGAAAATAGAAAAAATATTCATGCGATCTAAATTAAACCTACTGATAATTAGTTTAAGCGTACTCTTGTCGATAAATGTTTTTTTTATTTTTGACTCCATTGATAACGGTGATACGGCTAATCGGGGTCTTTTAAAGAATAATATCCAAGATGCCAATGCCTATATTCTCCCGATCTCCCAGCCCAGCTACATGCCGGTACTAGACCCCAACAGTCCTAAGCCGGAAATTAGCGCCAAATCGGCGATTGTCTATGATACCCGTTCGGCGAGATTTTTGTATGATAAAAACACTAAGATTAAACTCCCGATAGCCTCATTGACCAAGGTGCTGAGCGCAGTCGTGGTTCTGGAATCATTAAATCAAGATGATGTAGTGACTGTTCCCGGGGAAGCGATAAAAGTTGATGGCGAGAAGCAGGATCTTTTCTTAGGCGAAAAAATCAGCGTAGATAATCTTCTCAAGCTCATGCTGATTCAATCTTCCAATGATGCCGCCTATGCTTTGGCATTTCATGCTAAAGAGCTTGGGGTTGATTTTGTATCAGCCATGAATCATAAGGCCGGAGTTCTGGGTATGACGAGCTCACTCTTTCTTGACCCAGCAGGATTAAACGACAATGCCTATTCAACTGTCGAAGATCTGATAAAATTAATACAATATTCCTTGAGTTATGATGAGATTTGGAATATTTCAGCCGAGAAAAGCTTGGTTGTAGAATCAAGCGACGGGAAGATAGTTCATCACTCGGTCAGTACTAATCAGCTTTTAGGCATATTGCCGGATATTTTGGGAGGCAAAACCGGCTATACCGATGGCGCGCTGGAATGTTTGATATTAATTGTCAGATTGCCAGATTTTCCCAGCGACATCGTCAGTATAGTATTGGGTTCACATGACAGATTCGGCGACACTAAGAAACTGATTGATTGGACCAGGGCAGCCTATAGGTGGCAGTAGAAATGCTATTCGGCAACAGACCCATAATAAAATGAATCAAAGCGTCTTTACTATTATTAATGCGGTCAGGATATTTACCATGGCGACCATGGGATTTTTTATTGCTCTTATAATAACTCCTTTATGGACTAAGATTTTGTATCGCTATCGGCTGGGGAAGCAGGTAGTCCGTGTTGAAAATGCTCCAATATTTTCCGAAATGCACAAAAAAAAGGTCGGTACGCCGACTATGGGCGGATTGGTGGTGTGGGCTACGGTTGCTATTCTGGCTTTCTTATTCTGGTTTATACATATAATTTTTCCGGACAGCGTCTTGGCTAAATTAAATTTCTTGTCTCGTTCTCAGACCTGGGTTCCTCTAGCCGCTTTGATAGCCAGTGCATTGTTCGGATTTGTTGACGATTTATTCGGAGTGTTAAGAATTGGTCCGGGCGGAGGAGGATTAAGAATGAGAGATAGGATTATTATGTATGCCTTAGTGGGTGCGGGCGGAGCTTGGTGGTTTTATTATAAGCTGGGAATGAATTCGATAAATATTCCCTTTATGGGAGATTGGGTTGTCGGTCTTTGGTATATACCATTTTTCATATTCATAATCATAGCCAGCGCTTTTTCGGCTAATGAGACGGATGGATTGGATGGTTTGGCCGGGGGAGTATTTTTGACGATGTTTGGCGCATATGCAGCGATTGCCTTTGATCAGGGCAGGATAGATATGGTTGTCTTCCTTGCGGCGGTTATGGGAGCGCTTATTGCTTTCCTATGGTTTAATATTTATCCGGCCAAATTTTTTATGGGAGATACCGGATCAATGTCTTTAGGAGTGACATTGGGCGTAGTAGCGATGCTTACCAATACGCCATTTCTTTTAATACCTATTGCCGTAATTTTTATAATTGAATCAGGTTCAGTACTGGTACAGCTAACTTCTAAGAAGCTGCGTGGCAAAAAGATATTCCGTTCTACGCCCATTCATCATCACTTTGAAGCCCTTGGCTGGCCCGAGACACAAGTGACGATGCGTCTTTGGATGGTATCGGCTATAGGCGCCATTGTGGGGCTGATTATATTTCTTGTTGATTCTAAGATCCCGCCTCTTTTTAGGTAATAAAAATCCGAGATAATTCTCGGATTAAACTTATTCGCCTCTGGGCGCCTGGAACTGTTTTTTGTGTAATTCCTGATATAGTTCACATCTGGACAGCAATTCTTCGTTGGTACCGCAATCAACCATCTTACCGTCGTTTATCACAACAATCATATCAGCTCTAAGAACCGTAGAAAGGCGATGGGCAATAATGATTGCTGTCTTGCCCTCGATCAATTTCCAAAGAGCTTCTTGAACGCAGCCCTCAGAGAGAGAATCAAGATGAGAGGTTGCTTCGTCCATAATAATGACCGAAGCGTTCTGGAGTACTGCTCGGGCGATTGATAGCCTTTGTTGCTCTCCACCTGATAGCCTTATTCCGCGTTCTCCAATTAACGTATCATAGCCCTTGGGCTTTTTTATAATGAAGTCATGGGCGTTGGCTATTTTTGCTGCGGCCATGATTTTTTCATCATCAGCATCTTTCTTACCGTAGGCTATGTTCTCTTTAAAAGTTCTTGAAAATAAAAGTGCCTGTTGAGGGACGATTGTCACCATATTATGGAGTGCTTCGAGGCCAACATCTCTTATGTCGACATCATCGATTAAGATAACACCCAGGGTAGGATCGTAGTATCTATGGACTAAATTAGCCAGAGTGCTTTTTCCGGATCCTGTCGGTCCGACAAAAGCAACCTTCTTACCGGCTGGTATAAATAAGTTAATGTCATCTAATATCTGGCCTTGCTCTTCGTTAGCATTTATTCTAGATGTCAGATTTATGTCTTCTTCGACCCTCTCAATGCTCTCTGGAACCTTTACTTCTTCATAGCGGAAAGAGACATGGCTTATCGTGATACCCTTTTGGACCCGATTTATCTCAACCGGATTTTTGGCTTCAATAATTCTAGGTTTGATTTCCATCAGGTCGGAGAATCTCTTAGCTTTTGAAAGCTCCTGTTGCATCATCAGGTAGGTAGTTATCATATCTAACAATTGCTGATATATCATCGATATATAAGCAAGGAACATAACTATCTCTCCGACAGTTACCATTCTCTTTGTTACCAGATATGTACCCAATAAGATGACAAAAATTCTACCCAAAACCTCAAAGAAAGATGCCGAGAATCCAAGGATTCTCCAGAGTTTGGCGATAGATAGCTTCAGTGCCAGAGCTTTTTCGCTATCTGCATCAAACAGGCTAAGTTCGTGCCGGGCGCTATTAAATGATATAACGGCGGCAACATTATAAATCCCCTCATAAGCTCGGTGATAGACCTTCTCATAGAGCCTATTGATCTTGGATTGATCTGTGAAAATCGGACCGGCCTTTTTTAGAGAAAAATAAATGTGAAATGGCAGAAAAAATAGCGATGCGAAGGCCAGCCACTTATTCTGGAATATAATCCAGGCGATCAGGCAGCTTATATTGACTATCCCCGGTAGAAAAAACTTGGCAATATTTTCATGGAGAATTCGAGTAAAGCTTTCTATGCCCCTGTCTACGCGTGATAATATTTCGCCGGAATTTTTACTATCGTGAAAGGACATGTCCAGCGATTGAAGGTGGGACAATGAATCCCGGAACATCCTAGCCTCTACCAAGCTTACTATCTCCAGGCTTAGAAAAGAGTAGAAGGCGAATATAAGGCTGGTGGCGATTCTGAGGATAAATATAATGGCGCAAATCTTCAATGCACCCATCATAGCACCGTAAAGCTGAATTTTTCCGGAAAAAGCGCCGGCCAGGACCTCGTCAATGAACTTCTTATAGAGGTATGGGTCAACTAGCCTGATTAGTCCGAATAGGACAGTTCCTGTCAGGATTATGGCTATTTTTGCCTTATACCTGGCTAAGTAGGGGAACATCCTGGCTATGATTCTTATCATGCCTTCTTTCTTCTTCGGCATTGTGTCTATAGCTCCTTGTTGGAAAAGAACGTCGTAATATATTACATTAAACTACGTAAGATGTCAAATGTCAACTTATGACTATATATTTACCAGACGATGTATTAGAATTAGAGTAATGGATAAAAAAGTCTTAGTTATAACATTAGTATTAATAATTTTTGGACTCATAGTCTTATCTTCTGCCGGAATAGTGGAGGGCCAGAAGAAATTCGGCTCGTCGTATTATTATCTCAATCATCAGTTGCTTTATGGTATTTTGCCGGGGCTTGTCTTAATGTTTTTATTTTCCAGGCTGGATTATAAATTTTGGAAGAAAATATCATTGCTGGTTTTGATGGGGGCGCTGGCATTGATGGTAATGGTTTTTATGCCTCATTTTGGATACGGATTAAAGGGTGCAACACGCTGGCTGAACCTGGGTCCGCTTTCCTTCCAGCCTTCCGAAGTACTTAAATTGGCACTGGTAATTTACTTTGCCGCTTGGTTCGGCAATCGTGATGACAGGATAAGGAACTGGGCTTATGGCATGATCCCATTCTTTGTTGTTCTGGGTTTTTCAGGGTTACTTTTACTTCTTCAGCCAGATGTCGGGACGCTTTTGATAGTTACAGCCATCACTCTTTCAATGTATTTTTTTGGCGGAGCTAATTTAAAGCATCTGGGTGTGATCATTCTTCTTTTAGTAGTTGGCCTATCTATTGCGGTTTATGCTGAGCCTTATCGGTTCAATAGGGTAAAGGCTTTTCTTGATCCTTCTGTCGATCCTCAGGGCATATCATATCAAATAAACCAGTCTCTGATTTCAATCGGATCAGGCGGACTCTTTGGCGTCGGTTTCGGTCATAGCACTCAGAAGTTTGGATTTTTGCCCGAAGTTGTTAATGATTCCATCTTTGCTGTTATTGCTGAAGAGCTAGGATTAGTGGGGTCCATCTTCACTATCGGATTATTCTTGATTTTATTAACGCTTCTCATAAGCGTCGCTAAGAATGTCGGAGATAAATTTGGGAAGCTGCTCGTGATGGGAGTGGCAGTTTGGGTTACGGGACAGGCATTTTTGAACATAGCCGCTGTTTCAGGAATTGCTCCGCTGACTGGTATAACTCTGCCTTTCATAAGCTATGGTGGAACGGCTATGATGGTGCTTCTCGCCGGGATGGGGATTGTGCTCAATGTGGCCAAGAGGGCCTAATTATATGAGGATTAGCTAAAACCGCCGTTAGGCGGTTTTAATTTTAGCGAGTAATCTGGCACGGCTGATTTAAGGCGGGCGGCTTTGTTCCCCGCACTACAACAAGCATATGCCAAAGCATGCTTCAGCATGTGGCGCAACAAGAGATGCTTGTTGAGTGACGGGGCGAGCCCATTTTATTTAGCGGCTTGAGCGTCTTTTGACAATAATCGTGCCGCCGCAGATTTTAATCTTGCGGCTTTGTTCATTTTGATAACACCGGTTTTGGCGGCCTTATCTATCTTTTTGTATACTTTGGGCAAAAGCTTCTGGGCTTCCTTTTTGCTGGTAACAGCAAGCTTCTTCAATTCCTTGAATACGGTTTTATAGGCGTTAGATTTGCTTAAATTCCTGGCTCGCCTTGTTATTGATTGTCTTAGTGCCTTCTCGGCAGATTTGGTTATTGGCATATTGGTAACTTATATTAGTATACTTTCCTTTTTTATGCAACAGCTTGACGGATTCTGAGTGTTGGTATACAGTACAACAAGCATTTTGATAAGGAGCGAGGTCTAAAGATGTCTAAAGTTTCTGGAAAGTTATGGATGCTGGGCGGGCTTTTTATATTCTTGATCTCTATTCCTGTACCTGGTGTTCTGGGATTTATTCTTGCCGCTATTGCGGGCATCATGATAGGTGCAGGTTTCGAAGCTAGAAGGCCATAAACAATATGACATCCTATCATCAAGCCGGACTTATTTTGGCCATAATGGGAGGTTCTATCTGGTTTGTGTGCTTTAAGACCAGACTGAAGAATCATTGGCTAAGCTTGCCTCTTCT
>CAYSDF010000025.1:0-3030 GCA_964429675.1 uncultured Candidatus Saccharibacteria bacterium | reverse complement strand
ATTTCTTTCAGGATTGATCTAGGAGTTATATTATTTTTAATGTTGTGTTGTTCTTGCCTATGTCTTCGTCTGGTGGTTTCTTTAACCGCCGAATCGATGGATTTAGTGATTTTATCGGCGTACATGATGACATGACCGTTGAGATGTCTGGCGGCTCGGCCCATGGTTTGGATAAGGGTAGTGGTATTGCGGAGGAAGCCTTCTTTGTCGGCATCCAAAATGGCGATCAAAGATACTTCGGGAAGATCTAGTCCCTCTCTTAGAAGATTAACTCCAACTAAAACATCATAGGTTCCGATTCGGAAATCCCGGAGAATCTTTACTCTTTCCAGGGTTTTTATTTCTGAATGAAGATAATTAACCTTTATTCCATGATCGGCCAGGAATTCCGATAAATCCTCAGACATTCTTTTGGTAAGGGTAGTGACGATGACTCGCTCTTTTTTTGCCGTTCTTTCTTTTATACTGACCAGAAGATCTTCCACCTGATTTTTAGTTGGGCGCAATTCAATGGTAGGATCCAAAAGCCCGGTCGGACGAATCAACTGCTCGGCAATATTATCTTTACCGGCTTTTTCCAACTCGTACTTTCCGGGAGTAGCCGATACGTAGACTGTCTTTTGAATTCTTTTTTGAAACTCAGGAAATTTAAGGGGCCTGTTATCTATAGCTGAGGGTAGTCTAAAGCCGTAATTAACCAGTGTAGTTTTACGGGAATGATCGCCGGTGTACATACTGCCAAGTTGAGGAACGGACACATGAGATTCGTCGATTATAGTCAAAAATTCTCCCTTGGATATGAAGAAATCAAGCAAAGTATAAGGTGGCTCCCCAGGTTTTCGGAAATCCAAATGGCTCGAGTAGTTCTCAATGCCATGGCAATATCCTGTCTGGCGCATCATTTCTATGTCTTGAAGTGTTTTCTGTTGAAGTCTGGATGCTTCCTCAAATTTCTTTTGTTTCTTTAAAACTTTAAGGTGCTTCTGGAGCTCGCTTTTTATGTTTTCTATGGCGATGCCTATTTTGGCATCTGAAGTAATCCAGTATTTAGCCGGGAGTACGGTTGTTTCTACTATCTTTTCAAATTGCGGATCTTTTGTTTCTAGTTCCTCTGGTTCAGATATTGAAGCGTGGACAATTTTGAAAATCTTGTCATTTACAAACGTTATTTTTAAAATATTCTGTCCATCAGGGCCCATTATCTCTACCTCGTTGCTGGTTTTTCGAAAGCAGCCCCGCTTTAATTCTATGTCGGGCTTATATTGAAGACGCATTAGGCCGCGGATCAAGTCTGAAGATGTTATCTTTTGTTTTTCAAAAATATGAAGTCCCATGTTCTTGTATTCTTCCGGGTCTCCTAGGTTGTATATACAAGATACTGAGGCAATTATAATGACATCATCACGAGACATCAGAGCTTGTGTGGTAGCGTGTCTTAAACGATCAAGCTCCTCGTTTATCTTGGAATCTTTCTCTATATATGTATCAGTGTGGGGGATATAGGCTTCAGGCTGATAGTAGTCATAATAACTGACGAAATAGTGCACCGCATTTTTTGGGAAAAATTCTTTAAATTCTTTATAGAGCTGAGCGGCCAGAGTCTTGTTATGGGATATGATGAGGGTTGGCTTTTGATGTTGCTCAATGACCTTGGCCATAGTAAAAGTCTTACCTGATCCGGTCACACCCAAAAGTACCTGGTGCTTTTTACCAGCTTTAAGGCCTTTGACCAGTTTTTGGATGGCCTCAGGTTGATCTCCGGTAGGTTTATACTTGGAAGTTAATTTGAACATCGAATTTTGCTATGCCATCCGAAGCTTTAGCGAAGGATGGAGGAAAGCTTGAACATTTTTTATTAATTTGATAAAACAGAAATAGCTATTTTGTTCTTTGTATGGAGAGTAACTATGTATTGGGGTAGTCTGGTGGGGTTGGTAGTTTCAATGGTATTTTTCTGGATGGCTTGTAAAAGTGTTAAGCTTTGTGAATCTATGGATTCTGAGTCTGTCTGATGGCAGGCTTTTTATTTTTAATTTTCAATGCTATCCTTAATACGTAATACTTAATTCGTAATACTTTGATTAGCTTCCTCGAAGGGAAAATTGAATATTTGGGGGAAAAATACCTGATTTTGAATACCGGCGGTATAGGATATAAGGTTACACTAGTCCCCAAGTTGCTTAATATTCTATCAAAAAGTCAAGAAGATGTCAAGGACGTAAAATCACCTTCGGTGATCACGTCCGCAGACCCCGTGGCGCAAAGCGCTTTACGGGGTCAACCAGCTATTCGACTCTTTATCCATTCGCAGCTCAATATGAGGGATGGGAGCTTTGATATGTATGGGTTTGATAAAAAAGAGGATCTTGAGCTCTTCCATTTGCTGACTTCCGTATCCGGTATCGGTCCAAAGGGGGCTCTGAATATTCTCTCAGTTGTTGAGCCAAAGCATTTAAAAACCGCCGTCGTAAATGAGGACGCTAATTATCTAAAGAAGGTCTCTGGTCTTGGGCCTAAGACCGCTTCAAGGCTGATTCTGGAGCTTAAAAATAAGCTGGACTATATAGACATGGGTGACATGAAGGGCATTGATTTAAGCCAGGATGGCCAGGCCATAGAAGCTTTGACAGTGTTGGGATATAGTCAAACTCAAGCCAAAGAAACTCTCAAAGAAACCAAAGCTGCAACTCTTGAAGAAAGAGTCCGCGAAGCACTCAGGATTCTCGGCAAAAAATAGCTAGTAAAATCCCGCCTAACTAGCACGGTCGCTAACCGCAGGAGAGCTTGCTCTCTGGGGCACGGCATAAATTCTTGGCTAGAATTTTGCACTTCGTCCCTCGGTTCAGCCAACCTGCGGGAGATCCCCAGAGATCAACTCTCCTGCGGTTAGCCGCACCATGTTTTTTATTTTGATCCAAGTAAAGCTCTGCTCTGATTTTCGTCAGCCTCCCCAAAAGACCCCAACCCATTTTTATCCTTCCTGGAGGCTCGGATAAGTTTCTAAGGCGTGCTTTAGCCGCCTAAAGAATC
>CAYSDF010000024.1:0-13660 GCA_964429675.1 uncultured Candidatus Saccharibacteria bacterium | reverse complement strand
GGAGAGGGCGAGATTCGAACTCGCGGTACCTTGCGGTACACTCGCTTTCCAAGCGAGCGCAATAGACCACTATGCGACCTCTCCGCTTTCCTGATTAATAGTAATAAGACCCCCGCCGCTAAGCGCTGTAAGCGCTAGCGGGGCCCCGCCAAAGGCGGTGGTATGCGACGCCTCCAAAACTATCCTATTCTAACTTCTTTAAGTCATTTTTTCAAATCTATAAATTACACCGCCGTAGGCGGTGTAATTTATCCTAATTTTTCTTTTATCTTATCGACTATTTCGCTAGGGAGCATATCCCCTTTTTTGAGAAAATAATAGCTTGGGGTAAGCTTGGAAACCTGATCTACTATCGTATCGTCTGGATCAACGCTGGTCAAAAGAAATACGGCAGCATCCTTGCCCCAAGGATCGCTTCTTAGTTTCTCTAAAACCTGCATTCCATCCATCCTAGGCATTCTTAAGTCAAGCAAGATTAAATCCGGATGCTCTCTGAGAGCCGTAGCCAGGCCTAGCTCCCCGTCCGGAGCTTCTAAGATCGTATATCCATGAGGGGAAAAAGTATCAACTAGAAGACTGCGATAATCCTTATCATCTTCTATTATTAATATTTTTCTCGATACTGCCATAACAACATTATACTATCTAAATAAATTCGCCGCCATTATTAAAACAAAAAAGGACCATATTGGTGGTCCCTAATCAAGGTTTAGGCGATAGAAATTAGTGTCTTTTTGCTTGAGCACATTCCCGAGCCAAAGCCCTGCTCTGATTTTTATCATTTGCAGGATTGGCAGGAAGATGAATCAGTAATTATTTATTGTTACGAGCAATCCTATAGGAGGAAGATAAAAATTGGGGCAGGGCTTTGGCTATCAAACACTCATTCCGCGGAGTATCTTAATCCTCTCCTGAATCGGAGGATGAGTCATGAATAGTCCCGTAAACCATGTTTTCGCTTCTTCGCCCTTGAAAGGATTTGAGATAAAAAGATGAGCTGTTGAATGTGAGGCTTCGGCCATCGGTTGAGGATCGGCAGCAATTTTTTCCAAAGCGTTGGCTAAGCCTTCCGGGTAACGAGTCAAAAGAGCACCCGAAGCATCGGCCAAGAATTCTCTCTTCCTAGAAACTGCTAATTGAATCATGGTTGCCGCTATCGGAGCGAGAATCGCTGCTACAAGACCGATAGCCAAAATAATTGCCCCTCCTTCGCCATCACGATTACTTCTTCTTCCTCCACCCCAGAAGCTCATACGAATAAACCAGTTGGCTAAAAGAGAGATCAGGCCAGCAAGAACAACAGTAACTGAAGAAACCAGAATATCATTGTTGCCGACATGAGATAGCTCATGGGCCAAGACGCCTTCAAGCTCGGTCTTATTAAGCCTGGTTAGCGCCCCCCGAGTCACCGCTATAGCGGCATGCTTGGCATTGCGACCAGTGGCAAAGGCATTGATCTGCATATCGGGAATTAAATAGACTTTCGGCATTGGTAAGCCCGCGGTAATGCAAAGATTCTCAATAATCCGATAAAGCTCCTCATGCCCAGGACGGGCAACCGGTTGCGCTTGCGAAATCGCAAGCGCAACCGCATCAGATTTCCAATAAGCCAAAAAGTTCATTCCTACGCTCAGAATTACTGCAAAATATAAAATCTCCGGCGAATTATAGGCATAATCAAATAAAAATCCCAGCCCAATAATCAACACAAAAAACACAGTCATCAGGAACCAAGTCTTCCGGATATTTACATCATGTTGAGTATAGAGATTCGTCATAATAACTATAGTATATATTTTTGAATGAAAAACGAAAGAACCCCAGGAGCCTTCAGCGAAAAAATTTCGCCGAAGACTCAAGGGGTTCAAGAGAGTCAAGCTCTCAATGGTTCAAGGTTCAATCCGACTTCCTGGCCGACGACACACCGATGCGGTCGTTACGGTCGCCATCCCAGTCGCTGCTGACGTGGAGCCCGCCGTCGCCGAAGATGCCGACGAGGACACGGCCGCCGTCCGAGCCCAAGTTACTGACTCTGGCGTAGATGTTCGGCAGAAGCTTCACACCCGTTGCCAGGAAGGTCAAGATGACCGTGTAGATGAGAACGCGAGCCGTCGGGGTCTCGTCGTCCTTGCCGAGCAGGGACTGCTGTTCCTGCCACGTCTTGGACGTTGAGTTCGGCACGATGTCCTTACGGACGAGGTGCCAGCCAGCCTGTCCCTTTTCCTTGGCGAACCCTTCTTTGCGATACCAGGGGTCATCCTTGGAGTAGAACAGGTGCTTGGTCTTCTCCCAGAGACTCATCACGGACATCGGGAGAACGGCGACCAGCACGTGCGTGTCCTTGCAGGCTTCGAGAACGGCCTCGGAGAACGGCACTTCCTCGAGAACCTTCAGGTCGGCCTTTGACGGCGTAACCTTCAGATGCTCGATGGACTTGTCGACGCCGATGTAGTTCTGCCCCATAATCGCTCGGGCAGTCTTTTGACTCACGGATGGCTCGTAGCCTCCCGTGCGAATGAACGTCACTAGCTTCCTGGCGAGCTCGTTGTCCTTCGAGTCGATGACGAGCTGTGCTTCAGCGTCGCCCAGACCCGCGGATTCCAATCTTCCCAGGAGCTCGTGCTCTTTGTGCACCGAGAGGGTCCTGGGGCTCACAATGTTCTGAGACATCGCATACCTCCAATTTTCTCTGTTTGTCTTTCCCGAGTCGTCGGGACACGGTGCATCTCTGATTGAGACGAACATTTCAGAAGCTATTATTTAGTGTCGAAAATGCTCGTCTCAATGACCGAACCTTATTGTAATGAACAATACCTGTATTATATCAAAATAAAGTCACTTTGTCAAACTAAGCGGCTAAGGCGTATCTCTATGTATTTTAAGCATATATCTGCTATATTTGGAATACATCCTGCTAATGCAGATGCGGTCACGGCTTCATCTCGTAGGATGTCTCATCTTTGAGACTTCGCCAGAGTATCGTCGTCTAAGGATTACGATAGCGTGCGGATAAAGAAGAGATTGAACTTCTTGCTCACTTTTAGTGGAGATGACCCCTGTCTGCTCCCGAATAAAATTCAGAGAGAAGAGGATATAAGTTCTCTGAACAGTAAACCTCAACTTTCGGTGCAATAGATGAGAGTGGGCAAATTTGGACTCGGACGGCAACCGTGTCAACGTCGGCAACTTCGACGACAACGGGCTCAACGTCAACAACAACTGGGATGACAACCGTAACGACAACATCGGTGTGTCGTCGGCCAGGAACTTCTTTCTCTTACAAAGGCTCTCTAACTGGGAGTCTTTGTTTTAAGGAGTCCTCATTGATTTAATCCAACCACCCAACATTCGCCCAATCTCATCAACATACTCTTGAAGGACTAAATACTTCTTACTATCAAGAGATTTAACCTCTTTCATCAGGCGTAAAAATACGCGAAAGAAGTTCAGCTTCAAACTGACATTTTCGAGGACAGATAGCTTCTGAGACTTGTGTAGCTGACTGGCCGATAGTATACCTTCGAGAACATCCAAGAGTATATTCTCGGCTCGTTGCCAAAGAGTAAATCGGTCTTGCTTGGAAACACCATTACGATAACTGTAGAATGTTTTATATAGGTCGTAGGATTTTCTGAAAATTGGTATATCAAATTCTTCCATATGAAATTTTATGACAATATCTTTGACCAGATAATGTCGTTAGATAACTTATTTTCGGCTTGGGATGAATTTAAGAGCGACAAAAAGAAGAAATTAGATGTGCAGCGATTTGAATGGAAATTAGAAGAAAACATATTCCGATTACACAGAGAGCTTAAAAGTAAGACTTACCGACACGGGTCTTATAGTTCCTTCTATCTTCAAGACCCGAAACAACGCCATATTCATAAAGCTAAGGTGAAAGATAGGGTTCTTCATCACGCTATCTTTGCGAAAGTTAATCCCATCTTTGAAGAGACTTTTATTCCATATTCTTTTTCTTGTCGAATAAATAAAGGGACACATAAAGGCATAGCAAGTCTGGCCAAAGTATTGAGACAAATAGGCCACAACAACTCTAAGCCTTGTTTCGCATTGAAGTGTGATATTAGAAAGTTTTTTGAAAGCGTAGACCACGATATTTTGTTCGATATTATTGAAAAACGTATTAAAGATAAGGATGTCTTATGGCTAATGAGGGAGATCATTGAAAGCTTCATTTCAGCTCAATCCAATCTATTTGAACGAAGGGGTTTGCCCATCGGCAACTTAACCTCTCAACTTTTTGCCAATGTCTATATGAATGAGTTTGACCAGTTCGTTAAACATAAGCTAAGGGTCAAGAATTACTTTCGTTACACTGACGACTTTGTTGTTGTCGCAGATAATGAGAAGTATTTGAAAGAGCTCATACCTAAGATTAAATTTTTCCTTAATACCGGCCTCAGGCTAAGCCTGCATCCAAAGAAAGTATCTATCCGTAAACTTAATCAGGGAGTAGATTTCTTAGGTTACATCACTCTCCCTCACCACAGTACCTTGAGGACCAAAACCAGACAAAGGGTTTTTAGTAAGCTTAAGCAGAGAGTCACAGAATATAAATCAGGTATTATCAGCAACAAAACTCTTGAACAGTCTCTGCAATCTTACTTGGGTGTATTAACACACGCTGATACTTATGACCTGTCAGAAATCTTAAAAAATCAGTTCTGGTTTTGGTTACATGAATAAAGCACCGCAAAGCGGTGCTTTATTCTAAAATTAAAAAACCCTTTAGCTAAACCTTGGTTGGTTGGTTGGTTGGTTGGTTGGTTGGTTGGTTGGTTGGAGCGGACCTCATGTTAGTAATTATAGCATAAATTGTAAACTTCTAGAAACTAACCTTGACCGACTCCCGTTCGCTTTCATTTTCAACCTGGAAAAACTCTTCTTTCTGGAATTTGAACTGGCCAGCGATAATATTAGTCGGAAATTGCTGGAGCATTGTATTGTAGTTGAGAACATTAGAATTGTAGAATCTTCGGGCAGCCTGAATCTTGTCTTCGGTATCAGTAAGCTCATCCTGAAGTTTGGTAAAACTCTCAACTGCTCTTAACTGCGGATAGGCCTCGGCCAAAGCAAACAGGCTTTTTAAAGCGCCGGATAGCATATTCTCGGCCTGACCCTTTTCAACCAAAGTTCCAGCACTCATTGCTGCCGATCGGGCCTTAGTTACATTCTCAAAAACTTCTTTCTCATGTGCCGCATAACCCTTTACAGTTTCTACCAGGTTAGGAATTAAGTCATGACGACGCTTTAACTGAACATCAATATCTGACCAGGCTTCTTTAACTCGATTGCGGCCACGGATCAGGCTGTTGTAGGCAATTACAACCCAAAAAAGTAGCACCGCCAGAACAAGCCATAAGATAGTTGAAGACATCATATATTACTTAATAATCGCCAGATTAACCACTGGCAAATAATTTATTTAACTTAGGGCATGTCTAGAAATCCTTTTTCATGTCGAAATTTCAGAACTTTGAGGGAAAGACGAAGAAACTTTTAAGGTATAGCCATGGCTATATCGAGGAAGTTTCTGAAGTCTTGCAGCCAAAGTTCTGGAATTGCAGACGAAAGGAGGTTTTTTAGACATGCTCTATATATTATATCACTACACACAATCAAAATAAACTTGACGATCCAACTACTTAGTACTACGCTATGGCCAGTTTCTTTTAAAAGAAGAGGTGAATCCTTGAAGAAGTTTCTTCCTTTGTTGATGGTTTTAGTATCTTTTGCTGTGGTTGCCTGCAATGACTTGGGCATGTCTCCGACTTCGCCAACAAGCTCAATCCCAAATTCTACATCTGATCCTTCTGACCCAGTGGTCAAAGATGTCCTTTCCAAATGGTCTCCTTACTTGGGCGTTCACACTCCAGGTGGCGTAAACGATGCTTATCGCGATGCCCTCTTGGCAATGAAAAGAAATGGCACCTTAAAAGGCGTTCGAGTCGGCATTGAAAAAAATGACTGGGGCCTCCACAACACGGTCATCGAAATGATCGCATCCCTGGGCATAGAGGAACTAACCCTAATCGATAATCGATACATCCTTGATCCTAATATCGAGCAGGAGCTTGATCAGATATTCGCTACCTATCCTTATATTAAATATTTTCAAATCGGTAACGAAGTTACATCAATAGGTCCCGTATCGGATCACATAACCATAGAGCAATACATGCCGGCCTTCATTAGAATATATAACCACGTTCAGAAAAACTATCCCCAGATAATGCTGGTCACTCAATGCTCTTCCGGATCGGGAACTGTTGCCGGAGAAGAAGTAGAAAAGATGTATAATCTCGGCCTGAAAAATATGTCCCCCAACCGGGTAATCCTCTCGGTAAATATGTATAGCTCCGTAACCGCAAGCACTCTACCCGGAATTATTAATAAGATGCCTTTTAGAGTCTGGGTTACCGAAACAGGAACGACTGATCCTAAAACACATATGCAGCACGTACAGTATACATACCCTCAGCTTAGAGATTATCTCCGAGCTGAAAGAATATACTGGTATGTTTTCTGGGCTGGCGATCCTGAACCAAATAGCAACTTAACCGACGCTGATTTAATGATCCAGTCTGATTATGGCTATGGCCTCATTAGAAAACCCCAAAGCTATCCTAATTACTGGAAGAGTCCGCTTTTTAAAATTTTAACAGGCCAACAGTAAAGGAGGGCGAGAATGAAAAAAATAGTCTTTTTCGTTTTAATAGCAATTCTGACGATGCCCATATTGGCCTCTGCCCAAAGTAGTGTTCCCAAGGTGAAGCACGATAGCTATCTTAAATTTGGACTAGATCATTGGCAAGGAAATATCTCCAGCTTTAACTATAAGTTTACCGGTGTTGATCTAGAAGTAGAAACTTATTTCAACCGCAATATTATTCAACTTTCAGGATGGTCAGTCGGATATCGCAAAGAACAAATAAGGAGATTGGAAACCGGACAATTATTTGATGGCAAAGTATTCAGGGCTTTCGATTTAAAAGGCGTTGATCTGAAAACAGCCGGTGGAGTGGAATGGGGCCTGCCTCCTTTGACACTAGATAAGACTAGATTTGCCGATACTCAAGGAGATGATCTTTCTTATCAGCACATCTATCCTGTTAGAAATTCCAATATACCTCATTTAGGAGATTCAGTGGACGGAGTCCTTCATCCTTTCGCCGAACTAAGCGTAGTTAAGCGAAAGGGTCAATTTCTATTTGAACTGGGCGTGAGAGACAATATTATGAAAATGGGCATTGATAGCTTCGATATTAAAAATGACCAGATTAACTACAGCTCGAAAGTAAGAACCAGACATATGCCTTCCATATTCGTAAATATAGGATTAAAAATGGGCTAATTTTAACCCCGCCACGGCGGGGTTTTTATTTTGTGATACTAGACTTAATGAGTCCTACAAAAAGAGGGTGAGGATTGAGGGGACGAGATTTTAATTCCGGATGGAATTGGCTGGCAACAAAAAATTTATGGCCCGGGAGTTCTATTATCTCTACTAGACTGATCTGAGGATTTACCCTGTTAAATAACTGCTTGGCAGTTCTCGCTTCGCGGGATTTAACAGGGTGAACTCCCGCCACCACCAAGCCACCCTTCTCAAGATGCAGACGATAGTGATTATTAACCTCATAGCGATGGCGATGACGCTCAGAAATCATATCTTTACCATACAGACCCCGGCTAATGGTATTTTTTGCCAATCTACATGAGTATGCTCCTAACCTCATTGATCCGCCCATTCTTTTTTCTTTTATATTCACCAGCTGATCAGGCATCGTACATATAATCGGTTTTGGCGTATCCGGACAAACCTCGGTAGTATGAGCGTCTTTCAAACCGCAGACGTTCCTGGCAAATTCTATAACCGCAAGCTGTAAACCATAGCATAGTCCCAGAAAAGGAATATTATTTTCTCTGGCGAATTGGATAGCCAGGATTTTTCCTTCGACTCCCCTTTTTCCAAAACCTCCCGGGACAATTATCCCATCAAAAGATTTAAGTTCCCCTACTGATACTGGATCATCTTCATATTGTTGAGCGTTTAACCAAGTAATCTCAGGTTTTTTACCAAGAAACCATGACGCGTGCTTAACCGCCTCTATCACCGAGAGATAGGAATCGCTGAGAGTAAAATCTCCTGTACCAAAATACTTGCCCACAATCCCGATTCGAACTGGCTTTTTTGAATATTTTATATTTTTAACCAGCTGAGGCCATTTTGATAATTTATTGCTTCGAGGCTTGACGGAAAATTTTTCCAAGATTCTTTTCCCGAGATTATCCTTTTCGAAATTAACCGGAATTTCATAAATAGAACCGACATCCGGAGCAGATATCACATCTTTTTGATCAAGATTACAGAAAATAGAAACCTTTTTCTTGCGGACATCATCAAGCGGTTTGGAAGATCGGGCAATAATTATATCGGGCTGAATACCAGCATAATTCATGGCTCGGACAGCATGCTGTGTGGGCTTGGTCTTCATCTCGCCGATCATATCCGGTATCGGAAAATAACTGACCAGCATAAACAATACCCTCCCTGCCATTTTTAATTTCATAATCCTGCCCGTCTCAAGAAAAAGCAGGTTCTCATACTCACCTACTGTTCCCCCGATCTCGACAAGAACAAAATCGGCATTGTTATCTTTCGCAACTTTCATCAGCCGGCCTTCTATTTCGTCTGTAACATGAGGAATAATCTGCACGCACTTACCACCGTAATCCAAATTCCTTTCCCGATCTATTACCGATTGATAGACAAGGCCGCTGGTCATATAGTTGTCGCCGTAGATATTCTCATCAAGAAATCTTTCATAATTACCGACATCTTGATCGCATTCCACACCATCATCAGTAACAAAAACCTCTCCATGTTCGGTGGGGTTCATAGTACCTGCATCAACATTGAGATACGGATCGATCTTTACCGCTGTAACTTTGAAACCATAATCCTTGAGAATCCTGGCCGTTGAAGCGACAGTAACTCCTTTGCCTATTCCGGACATGACCCCGCCGGTAACAAAGATAAAGTTCGTCTTCTTCATTAATCTAATTATATCAGATTAATCTAAAAATCAACCCCGCCATGGCGGGGTTGATTTTTAGTAATCTCCCATACCACCCATTGGAGGCATTCCGCCACCGGCTCGTCCGCCAGCTGGTGGGTTTTCTTCAGGAATATCCGTAACTACGGCTTCCGTTGTAAGAAGAAGAGAAGCTACAGATACAGCGTTTAGTAAATATGTTTTTACAACCTTTAACGGATCGATTATGCCTGCTTTGACCATATCAACATATTCACCGGTCGCAGCATCAAACCCCATTCCGGCTTCCATTCCAAATACCTTGGTCGCAACTTCATTTGAATCTTTCCCTGAATTTTCGGCAATGGCACGCAAAGGTCTTTCTAATACAGTTTTTATTATGGCAACGCCCCTTGCTTCATCCCCCACAGGTAAAACTCCTTTTATAGCGGCGACACTTAAATCTTTTGAAGCTTCAAACAATGCCACTCCGCCTCCGGCCACAATTCCGCCTTCCAAGGCCGCGCGTGTAGCCGCTAAAGCATCTTCAATTCTAAATTTCTTTTCTTTTAATTCAGTCTCTGTCGTAGCGCCGACTTTTATAACGGCGACACCGCCGGAAAGTTTTCCAAGACGTTCCTGGAGTTTTTCTTTATCAAATTCTGAGGTTGCTTTTGTAATTTGAGATTTCAGTTGAGTAACTCTCTTATCAATCTCGGATTTCTTACCCTTACCCCCAACAAAGGCTGTATTTTCCTTTGAAGCTACTACTCGGCGAGCTCTTCCAAGCATTGATAGATCAACGCTCTCGAGCTTCATACCTTTTTCTTCCGATATCACCTGTCCACCTGTAACAACGGCAAGATCTTCAAGCATTTCTTTCTTTCTATCGCCAAAGCCCGGAGCTTTAACAGCCAGGGCCATAAAGTTTCCACGTAACTTATTTACAACCAAGGTAGCTAGCGCATCGCCATCAACATCTTCGGCAACGATTATGAGTTCTCTTTTGCCGGCCTTGGATAACTGTTCAAGCAATGGCACGATATCCTGGATAGAAGATATTTTTCTATCAGTGATAAGAATCGAGGCATCTTCATGAACAGCTTCCATTCTCTCAGCATTAGTAACCATATACGGTGACAGGTAGCCCTTGTCTATTTGCATACCTTCAACTAACTCTTTGGACATTTCGGCCGATTGAGATTCTTCTACTGTGACTACACCGTCCTTGCCTACCTCTTTGAATACATCAGCTATGAGCTTGCCAATCTCCTGATCATTCGCAGATATGGAGGCAACTTCCTTTATTTTTTCATAACTTGTTACTTCTTTCTTTCTTTTATTTAAAAAGCCGATAACCCATTCTACCGCCTTATCCATTCCCTTTTTCAAAACTACGGGATTTGCCCCGGAATTAACAGCACTAAAGCCCTCGGCGACAATTGCCTGAGCCAATACAGTTGCCGTAGTCGTACCGTCACCGGCGACATCATTTGTCTTAGAAGCGACCTCTTTGATAAGTTCTGCTCCGACATTTTCGAACTTATCCTTGAGTTCTATCTCTTTAGCCACAGTTACGCCATCTTTAGTAATTGTCGGCGAGCCAAAGCCCTTATCTAAAACCACATTTCTGCCCTTAGGACCTAGGGTTACTTTTACCGCGTTAGCGATTTTATCAACTCCTCTTTTTAAAGCCTCGCGAGCTTCTGATTTATATAAAATTTGTTTTGCCATGTTAGTCTAGTACCGCTAGGATATCCTCCTCGCGGGCAATTAAATATTCTTTGCCATCAACTTTAATTTCACTCGGTCCGTATTTCGTAAACAATACTACGTCGCCCTTCTTAACTTCCATGGGCACTCTTTTACCTCCGCCGGCCGGCGGATTTATCCACTTTCCTGGACCAACAGCAATAACTTTCCCCTTCTCAGATTTTTCTTTTTCTACGGTATCGGGCAATATAATTCCACCCTTTTTCTTATCCTCTCTTAGGGGCTCAAGGAGCACGTGATCTGATAGTGGCTTGATCATATAATAATTACTAAGAGCCTAATGTCTAAGGTCTAAAATATTAGTCTTTAGTCATTAACCTTTTAGCAGTCTCGATATCTAAGTGCTAATTGTATTCTAAGAGTGAAAAGCTGTCAAGAACCAAATCAAAAACCCCGTAACGGGGTTTTAAAATTACTTCTTTCTCAGATACTTCAATGCCGCTTGGAATTGAGCATCATTCACAGTCAGATACTGATAGGCTTTAAAATTCTCTGGCTGCTGAACTTCAATATCAGGTTGAACGCCAACTGAATTGATATCCACACCATTAGGCAGAAGGAAATGGGCTATCGTTAGACCCATCAAAAGAGTTGTGTCCTTGCCAGGACGCTGGCCGGGATGATTAACATCTATATAATTCTGAGCAAATGCCTTGCCGTAGGT
Organism: uncultured Candidatus Saccharibacteria bacterium; assembly: GCA_964429675.1. Lineage (GTDB taxonomy): Bacteria > Patescibacteriota > Minisyncoccia > 2-02-FULL-40-12 > GWA2-44-9 > GWA2-44-9. Next base: position 2,161 of record CAYSDF010000024.1, on the reverse strand, counting down.
ACGGACACCGATAAGCTTCCCGATTTTATAGAATTGCATATTGCCAGACATAATCTCTGAAGCTGAAGCCGAAGAATTATTAATTAAAATGGCAACTTTCTTAGGATACTTAAAGGAAGTAGCTGCAAAACTAGTAGTAAAGGACTGATTACCACTCCTACTCCTGGCAATAATGACGGTTTTGTCGGGTCCTATAAAGTCTCCTACCATATTAATGACTGTGGCTAATAATCCGCCGGGATTATTTCGAAGATCAATTACTAAGCTACTCTTACGATTAGCTTTCAAAAGAGCCTTTAAGAATTGCGGTTCGGTGTCTTCTGTAAACTGCCTAATTTTTATATATCCAGTGTTTACATCGATATTCCTGTAGACAATACTGGCAACCTGGATCTTCTGACGGACCAGGGAGAGAATCTTGGGTTTTTGAAGACGTGGACCTTTTATTTCTACAGAAACAGTCGTCCCTTCTTTTCCTCTTACAATAGAAGCCACCTGATCAGGAGCCATGCCAAAGATATCTTTATTTTCTACCTTAGCCAAAATATCGCCCGGCTTAATGCCCGCTTTAGCAGCCGGGGAACCTTCAAATACATCTGTGATATAAACATTTTTCCCAAAGCGTCCGATTGTCACTCCGATACCACCGCTATAATTCTGATCAGAAAAGACCTTGAGCATTTCCTGAGCTTCGTCCCCAATGAAAAGATTGCTATACGGATCAAGTCCGCCAACCATACCTTTCATTGCAAGGTTCATCAGATCTTGGCTAGTTTTTACATTAACATAACCATCTTTAGCCATAGAATAGACCTTCAAAAAATCCTGCATTTTATTAACCAGTTCCGGATCATTACTATTGGCTAGAAAGCCCATAATCTCCTTGACCTTCGCCTCCATATCCTGGTGATTAATCGGCTGATTGGTAGTTGTGGGGAGTTGATTCTGACGAGGGTTTGGCGTCTGGGCAGAAAAACTAACCTGAAGAGAAACAAAAATAAACAGGACTACGGCTACGAAGTACTTGGTAGTTTTCACTAGAGACTCTAATATGATTTAAACGTTCTGACTGAATATATACTCTCAAATCATTAAGTGGTCAACCCGGTAGTGAATTTTTGAGCAGCCTTGCTATTGCGGCTCTTAGCCGCATCTCAAAAATCTACTACCGGGTCAATCCCGAGTCTTTCTCTTCTATATAAGGTACGATACCCAACCGCCTTATTCCTTCATTGTACTTTCGAATAACGACAGCTTCGAAAGAGTGGGGGTGAAATTCCAGTTCGTCATCAGTAAAAGTTACCCGCCCGCCTTTTTCATATGTGATGGGGTTGCCTTTAATCCTTTCGTGCTGATACTTCCTGGCCATCTGCTCAACTTTGTCTCCCAGCTTGGAATCCAATAAAAATTCCAGAAAATTAGCAACAGCCGCAAAAAAACGGTTCTTAATAATAGTTCTTCTAGTAAATTCGTAATTTATTTTAAAATTATGAACAAACTTATTTATCCATATATTTGAAGCATAGAAATCTCTGACTAATTCTTCGTCTATAAGAATGGGTTTAAGATTGGAGTATGTCTGGGCATTATATAAACTCTCATGAGAAATTGTGAGGCTTTTATCAGTTATATAATGATTCAGACAGAACTTATCCGGAGCAACCGCATCGAATCTTCTCCTTCTTGCTCCAAGTAATGAACTGATAAGCCACAAGAAAAGACGGGAAGTATAGAGCCTGCCGGATCGGGCTATCACCAAAACATCGAAGTCACTTTCTCGGTTGGCATTATTTAAAGCTAATGAGCCGCTTGAGAATAAGCCCTTTATATACGGGGCCAGCATAAACCACCTGGAAAGTTTCAGAAATTTTTTCCATTTGGCCGATGTTATCTTCTCCCTATTTATCCTCTTTGAATAAATATCTTCGCGTCCTGGAAGAAAGTAAAATCCGTTCTTATCGCCGACAATCCCGATTCTCAGCATATTTTCGAGCTCGGAATCTATATGGGCCAAGGATATCTCTCCAACACCATCCTGTAGCTTGCTCAATCTGCCCGGATTAATTAATAGATTATGAATCTCAAGAATAGTAAGGGGGAAATCTAAAATATCATAATAGACGAGGGTGGCTAGAATTGCGTTACGAATGTAGTTCATCCC
>CAYSDF010000023.1:8391-13932 GCA_964429675.1 uncultured Candidatus Saccharibacteria bacterium | reverse complement strand
TAGGGGGTTGCAATTAGCCTGTGAACTAAGTTGCAATTAGGACGAGAATACAGGGTTTTCTACTTGACTTTTCTCAACAAAAAGAGTATAACAAGAACGTAGTTAAGTGATATCTTTATATATCTAATTTGCGAGATTTGCCTTAGCAGAGAGTATATTTAATTGTATATTGTCTGCTATGGCAAATCCGGAATCATCCGGAAGCCCACTGGCTGTATGCGACCTCTTGAAAAGAGGGAGCAAAAACGACGAAAGGAGATCCCACCATGGGAGATCTGATCAAAATGCCTCATTCGGAACTTCATGCGACGATCGAGCTGCTTGACCGGTTGGGCGTCACCCCTCATGACTTCGAAGTCCTGAGGAAGGCGTCTTCCTGGAGTCAGGCGACCACGGCCCGGGTTCACAAAACGGATCCGAGCGTGTGGGCGGCCCTTGAGCTCGAAGACGCGGCGGTTCGGGCGGGATTTACACCGGGGGAGTTGCGGGCGTTGGCTGGAAGGAAAGACCTTCTTGAGTTGATGAGGCAGGCCATTCACGGTCAGAGCCAAATCACTAAGGTCCAGCATGTCATCGACTGCAACGCCAAGCCCCGCGTCTCGCAAGGCTGGAAAGTGGAAGAGCACAAGAAGGGCGGTCAGCTCATGCTGGACGTCTCCAGGATCAAGCTTCACCTCTCGCCGAACCAAATGGGTGGCAATTATATCCAAGGCAACAAGCTCCGTAAGGAGCTGGCATCGGAGAAGGTTCTCAATGCCAACGTTCTCGATTACCTGCTGGCTCATCCCGAGCTGATTCCCGAAGATTGGAAGGGCAAGTATACCTTCTTTTGGGGGACCATGTTAAGGCGCTACTCCAACGACAGCCTCTATGTCCAATGTCTGTACTATTCCGTCGGTTCGTGGTTCGCTCGCTACTACTGGCTTGGCAGCTACTTAAGTGGCAACGATCCTTCGGCGGTGCTCGCAGGTTAGTTAGTTCTTGGGCCCACACGATAAATCGTGTGGGCCGTTTTCTTTTTACATAATATTTGCATTATTTATAGTTTTATTTAATAATTGGGCCGTATGGGTTCTTTTATTCTAAGGCGTCAATGTGATAGTTATTGGTCTAATCGGCGAGAAGGGTAGCGGTAAGGGCACTTTTACGGATATCTTAAGGGAGGTTCTCCCGGACAAAAGAATAGTGAAAGTAGGCTCGTCCGAACTTTTATTTGAGACTCTTAATCTGTGGGGTATCCAAACTACCCGGGAAAATCTTATAAATTTAGCCGAAGCCATGGATTCTAAATTTGGTAAGGGCACATTAAGTAGAGCCATATCTAATAGGATTTCTCATGTAGATGCCGATATCGTTATTTTTGACAGCGTCAGGTGGGATACTGATGTGGATGTCATACGTCAATTTCCCGACGGCCTTCTGGTCTACATTACCGCTGATTCCCGTACTAGGCATGAAAGAACTGTTAATCGTGGCGAAAAAGTAGGTGAAGCGGAAGCAACATTTGAAGAATTCCGGAAACAGGAACAGGCTTCAACTGAGATTGATATCCCTCGCCTGGGATCTATGGCGGATTATGGGATTGTGAATCATTCTTCAGATAAGGAAATATTTAAGAATGCCGTCAGAATATTTTGCAGGAGATTATTGAAACTAAAAACGGCCTAAAGGCCGTTTTTTACACTTCACAATAATGTTATAATATTTAAATGAAGAAGAAATTAGTCCTATACCCGGTAATTATTACGATTAGTTTTCTGGTTGTGTGGGCCAGTGTTTTTTATTGGAGAAATCTTCGTGGTATCGGCCCAGTGATAGAGAGACCCCCTCAGGATATTACAAATATTTCACCTTCAGGAGGGCCATCTCCTGAGAATAATACGGGCCTGCCCCTTAAACTTCCCGCCGGTTTTTCTATCTCTATTTTTGCTAAGAATTTACCCGGGGCAAGAGTAATGGCTTTTGATTCCTTTGGCAATATGTGGGTTAGCCGTACATCAGCCGGAGCAGTTACTCTTATGGAGATTACTAATGGGAAGGTAACTAAACAGAGCGATATTTTTAAAAATCTTAATAATCCTCATGGCTTGGCATTTGATCCTCAAATCCCCGCCAGCCTATATATTGGGCAAGAAAATCAAATTTCCAAAGTCGGAGTATATTCCGAAGCGCCACTGCAAAAAATCATTGATTTGCCCAGCGGAGGAGGACATTTCACGCGCACTCTTGGATTCGGTCCTGATGGGAGGCTTTATGTCTCGATAGGTTCATCATGCAATGTCTGCATTGAGAAAGATCCAAGGCGGGCTTCAATATATTCAATGAATAAGGACGGTTCAGATTTTAAGCTTTTTGCAAAAGGTTTGCGCAATACAGTATTTTTTACTTGGAGTTATGTTGATGGAAGGATGTGGGGGAATGATATGGGAAGAGATTTGTTAGGCGACAATCTCCCGCCCGACGAGATAAATATTATTCAAGAAGGCAAAAACTATGGTTGGCCTATATGCTATGGAAAGAATATCCATGATACTGATTTTGACCACAATACCTATATCAGGAATCCGTGCATGGAACCTTTTGAAGAGCCATCCCATATAGATTTACAAGCTCATTCTGCGCCATTAGGCTTGGCTTTTGTGCCGGAAGATCCGCCAGCTGGCGGATGGCCTGAGCAGTATTGGTATAATTTACTTGTTGCTTATCATGGTTCTTGGAATCGGACTGACCCGACAGGATATAAAGTGGTCAGGATTAAACTTGATTCTAAGGGGCACTATCTTGGAATCGAAGATTTTATTTCCGGATGGCTTACTAAAGAAGGTGCCCTGGGCAGGCCAGTTGATATCTTGGTTCAACCTGGTGGAACTATGTATATTTCCGATGACAAGGCGGGCGTTATTTATAAAGTTATATATAAAGGCGGTGCTGTGTGATGGTTGACCTGGTAGCATATTTTTAAGATGCGGCCAAAAGCCGCAATAGCAAGAATGGTCAAAAATTCACTGCCGGGTTGAATAAAATATTTTTTAGATTTACAATACGGGCAAGACTGATTAAGCATAATCAATGGGATTTGCCACATACCAACAAATAATTGTCAAGAAAAGCCCCGTTGTAATAGTTAAAAACTTCATCGCCCTTCAGCTTGCGGCTATGGCTGCTTTTTTTCTGGCTGCTGTTCTGGCTGACTACGGTAAAATATACAGAAATCTTATCCTTGCTAAGTCACTCTCGTATCATGTTGCCGAGGTTTTAGCTATATTTTCTTTTGAAACAGTATTAATTTTTTATATTTTTTTCAGCTGGTATAAAGAGTACTATGAATTCAAAAGCGATAAGATTATTCACGGCAAGGGGCTTTTGTATAGGCATAAAATGGTTGTGCCGATGGAGCTTATATATTCCGTAAGTTACCGGCAGGGTCCTTTAGGCAAACTTACCAAATACGGCACCATATATCTGCAAGGAGAAATGCCCGGCCGCAGTTTTAAGCTTACCCATATACCTGAGCCTCAGAAATATGTAGAGATGATCTCCGAATTCCAAAAGCTTAAAAATAGACAGAATAAAGTTAGCGGTTCAAGTAGCCTGGAAGAAATAATTCCTCAGGAAGAAGGAGAAAGCCTTGAGTTTAAATCATCGTTCCGTTGGGATTTCAAGCAAAATAAAGTAAATAAAAATCTAGAAAAATCAGTGATGAAAACTATCGCCGCGTTTTTAAATTCTGACGGCGGTAATCTGGTGATCGGCATTGATGATAACAGAAATGTCATAGGCATCGGCCACGACTATCAATCCTTGCCTAAGCAAAATCAAGACGGTTTTCAGAATCATTTTACAAATGTGTTTCATTCAATGATCGGTCCGGAATTCAGGCAATTTGTTAAACTATCCTGGCACAAGGTCAGAGACAAAGAATTCTGCGTAATTAAAGCTATCCCGAGTAATAAGCCGGCATATCTGAAGACAGATGAGAATGAGGAATTCTATATAAGAACCGGCAACGGTACAACTTCTTTGAAACTAAGCGAAGCAGCCTCATATATAGATTCCCGATGGAATAGCAAGGGTAATCTCCTCTAGAATGAATCCCCACACTCAGTCAGGATTTGCGGGAACTATTTTCTGAGTTTAGGGATTAAATCAAACCAGTATATTATTTAATGACAGTCAGGATATATTTCTTAAACCACATAAGAAATATATCCTGACTGAGTGTGGGGATGAAAAAGACTATAGTTATTTTAATTTTAATAGCATTATTCATAGGTACGTTTTTTGTATTGAAAGTATTTTTTCCTTCAAAACTTCCCCAAATAGGCGCTCTTCAGGCTGAGCTTGAAAAAATAAAAAAAGAAATATCTGCCCCTCCGCCTTTAAGATCGACCGTAGAAAATAAGAAATCTTTTCTTACTAGGGCCGGAGTTTTAGAACAGACTAATATTCAGAGGAAAAACAACGGTATAGCCCCCTTAATCTTGAATGCCAAGCTGAATTCAGCTGCTGCTATCAGGGCTAAAGATATGTTTGATAATCAATACTTTGCTCATGAATCTCCGGACGGCAAAAATGCTGAGTATGCAGTCAGTTATGTAGGATATGAATATATTATGATAGGAGAGAATCTGGCGCTCGGTAATTTTAAAGATGACCAGGAATTAGTTCAAGCTTGGATGAACAGTCCCGGCCACCGGGCGAACCTGTTGAATCCCAAGTTTCAGGATATAGGCATATCAGTCTTGAAGGGGAATTATGAGGGTAAATCAACCTGGATTGCGGTGCAAATTTTCGGTCGACCGGCTTCTTCCTGTCCTCAAGTTGACCCTAGCCTTAAATCTAAAATTGATTTCAATCAGTCCCAGCTCGATAGTCTGAAGATTCAGATAGATAATTTACGTTCAGAAATTGACAATATGCGACCTCAGGGCGGACCGGAATATAATCAAAAAGTCCAGGAATATAACACCCTAGTTAATCAATATAATAATCTTATAGTAGTAACCAAAAACTTGGTCGATCAATATAACAATCAGGTGCGATTATCCAATCAGTGCATTACTGGTTCTTAGCGTTTTTTAAAAATACGACCGGAGTAATTGAAAAGGACCCATGAGGGTCCTTACTTTTTATTACTTTGTAACTGAGCTCTTTGATTTCCTTTCCATGGTATCCAAGATATCTTTAGATACCATTCGGGTCATCTCAGCGACAGTAATATTAGTAGTGTCGATAAGGCGGATGTTAGTGTGGAAAGAATGTTGAATATCATAAGCTTTGCGCCAGATACCATCCAGCATTTTGATCGATTCAATATTCGTTGTTTCTCTAACCTCGTTGCTTATAGCATCCTTAAGCTCTCTTTTCATAGACATTTCAGGATCACAGACTAGAAAATAACAAACATCAATTTTTTCTGTAAATTGAAGGCTCGTAAAAAATGACTGAAAAATGAAAGTTTCACCGGGGCTTAATTTGCCCTTATTCTCCCAGTATGACATCCAGCAGTAAGCGTCAAAAGCACAGCGGTCAAAAAGCACA
>CAYSDF010000023.1:0-8291 GCA_964429675.1 uncultured Candidatus Saccharibacteria bacterium | reverse complement strand
AAAAGCACAGCGGTCAAAAAGCACAAGATCATGCCTTGAGGCGTGAGCCTCATCGAGAAGCTTAGTTAATGAATACATTGCGGTCCGTAGATTATAATCTGGCGTAGATCTGGATATATGTCTTATCTCTCTGGGCCCTTCCTGGGGTGGCCAGATCTTGCCAAGTCCTAATGGCCGCAAGAAATCATCCACTCCTGCGATAACTGATGTTTTTCCGACCGAAGGAGGGCCGGAAAGTTCAACTATGAAAGGCCTAGGAAGGCTATAGCGGATGTCGTATCTTAAATAATTTTTTATTGAAGCTATTTGTTCCAGTACATGTTTCTTGTCGAGTGGTTCGGTCATTCCGTCCCTTGTTTGTAAATGATCTTATTTTTGGTTAGTATAAGATATAAGAGAATAAGCTGCAAGTATTATGAGCGAAAATAATAATAAAAATATCATTATAGGCTTTGATATGGACGGCGTGATATTAAATAATACTGAGCCCAAGATTAGAGTTGCTCAAAAGCTAGGCTATTCTATAAGACCAGAGCAAACTCCTGCCGAGGTCATCGTTAAATATATACCTCCCGGCACCTATCCGGAATTTCAGAATTTAATCTACGATAATCCGGAAGAGGCCTTAACAGCCACACTTATGAAAGGCATCAGGAGCTTACTAGTGGAAATTAAAAGGCGTAAGTTTCCCTACTATTTGATATCAAGAAGAAAGGGACCGGAGATGGCAATACGAATTTTAGAAAAGCATAAGCTATGGCCCCGATATTTCAATGATAATAATGCTTTCTTTGTATCTACCCCAGCCGATAAGAATATCAAAGCGGCTCAATTGGGGGTGACTCATTATATAGACGATGAGCTCAAAGTTATAAATGCCTTATCTAGCGTAGGAAATAAGTTTCTATTTGATCAGTTTAATATATTCGAAGAGGGGAGTTATTATAAAAAGATTAATTCTTGGGCTGAATTTAGAAAGCACCTTGATCTTGACTAAGTATCATATTTATGATATAGTTAGGAAAAATGCTTATAAATCAGCTAAAAAACATAGGTCTCTCTGAAAATGAAGCCAAGGTATATACGGCCATGCTTGAATTGGGTCCGGCCACGATGCTTGAAATCGCGGCCAAGGCAAATGTAAACAGGCCGACCGCTTATGTCCAAGTTGAATCTCTTAAAAAGCTTGGTCTAGTGAGCACTCAGACGAAAGGTAAGAAACAGCTTTTTATGGCCGAATCTCCTGATCAGCTGGAGTTCGTTATCGATAGAAAGGCTAATCAGATAGAGCAAGAGAAGAACGAACTGGCAAGCATAATGCCGGATCTTTTGAATTTATATAAATTAGCCGGTGAAGCACCTCAGGTCAGATTTTTTGAAGGCAAGGAAGGGCTAATGAAAATGCAGGAGGAGTTTTTAAAATCAAAAGAGAAGAATATGATCGGCATAACCTCAATTGACGACGTTTTAGATGTTTTTCCAGATTTACCTAGGTCATATTCTGCAAGGAGGATAAAAAAAGGAATTCATACTAAAGCTATCTACACTTCTTTAAAAGGCCCAATATGGAAGAAAAACGATCCAGAAATGCTAAGGGAAGCAAAATATGTTTCGCCTGATAAATTACCATTCAACGTCGATATAACAGTCTATGACGATGTCGTTGCTATTGCGGCATTAAAAGGCAAGCTCTCGGGTGCTATTATCAAACATCAGGAAATAGCCAACTCATTTAAGGGATTACTCAATTTTATCTGGAGTTTCGCCGATAAGATCTAATATAGCCAAACAAAAAGGCCATATGATATGGCCCGTACTTCTTCTCGTCATCTCGGCAGTTCTGTGGCAGGAATGCATTTAGCGACTCGACTGAACTTCTGGCTCGCTTTCACCCGGACTCTTTTTGAATGGCAATAATCTCGCTACTTTACTTGGGCTTATCTCAGTGTACGCCCACTGTCCCTCCTTTACAGGAGGCCTTCTTGGGGTCCCTCCCGCAGTTACTCATGCCTTAGGCTGAGGCAGTCTGGGGTCCAGACTGCTAGTGCTTATTATACACTTATGGATAATTTTGTCAAATGGTTATGACAAAATTTATTTTTGAAGGGATTTTATCAATTTTTAAAAAAAGATTAAAAATTACTTTTTACTGACAGAATACAAGTGATAAAAAGCTTGGTGCAGAGCCATTATTTCGATGTTATTTGCAAGTTTTGTCCGAAAGACTTGACAAATTATTATATTCGAGTATAATGACACCCGTAACGTTAGATCGGACAAAGTTGGATCGAGCTCGGCCCGATTCGAAAGTGGATGGAGCTTTGATAATATGTGGCTACAAGCCGTCTAGATAATAAACGCGGCCCCCACGACCAAAGTTCCGGCCTCTTTCCGAGATGATATGCGCGGCATGGGCATGTGGCGTATATCGTTTCAGAAAGGGGTCATGTTCTACTGCCTAAGCTGACTATATCCGGAATAGCCAGCTAAGGCAGTGGAGTGTGATAGCCCGGTTTAAATACCGCATACGGGACCCTTCGCCCTTAGCAAGCGAAGCGTTGTGCGGAACCCCGCATTCTCGCGTCATGCCCTACGGGGTAACGTGAGACGAGCGGCGACGAGCGCCGTGGGTGAACCAAAATGGGCCAGAGAAACCTGAAGCCTTCGTCAACGCGCTACGTAGGCTACCCCCAGGGCAAGTCACACTCCCCCGGGTTTACGGTGAGCTAGTCGAACCGTTCTTTTAAAAACGTGATCCAGGTCGGTGCAGCGGCCAGAGGATCAAACACTCATTCGTCAGTCGGTGCGTCAGCCCAGAATGAGTCGAGACGTTGACGATGGCCCGCGATCGGGGAACTGGGTTCTAACACGAGCGGCTGAGTCTCTTCCCAAGGAGGTGGCCACGACTCGTTAGAGATGAACCTGGACTGCACAAGTTTTTTACACGATTCTTACCCGTTCTTTTTTAAGGAGAGTGATATGAAACTGAATTGTTCGTTTCCGCAGTGCAAGGCGAGCCTGGAGCTTAACCAGGCCAAGGTTCCGGCGGTTGCCGCCATCCGATCAGCGATCGGAAAGGCTGTGACTGTCGCCGACCTGGCAGCTTATGCGCTGTGTGGTTATCACGCTCGCATAGCCAAGGAGGAAGGAGTCCAGACGTTCTCATACGTCGGGACGGTGGCGCTCCTTGAGCGTCGCCAGGCCGAGCGGGAAACTGCTCGCAACCACTTCCTGAATCTGCGCGCCAAAACGCAGATGGGCCAGGCTATTGCCAAGGCGTTCAATCCCAAGAATGCCGGACCGTCGAGCTAGTCTCGACCACCCGATCAGAAATGATCGGGCTCCCACCAAAGATTTTTTGTCCGCCAGCTGGCGGAAGAAATTTCTGGTGGGCGTCCCATCATTTTATTTGTAATTTGATATAATAGGAGAATGGCAATGAAGAAGAAAGTAAAACCTGTGTATCTACGGATTCGTTTATCCCCAATCCGCCAGATAGGCGGTACTCACCAGCCGTTAAAGGGTGGGAAATACCGTCGCGGATCGGAAAAGGAGAAAGTTAGGCGGGACATCAAGGCCGAACTCGATTAATTTAGGAACCTATTGCGGTTCCTTTTATTTTAGTTTAATTTATTATTATGCCAGGTAGTGAAACTTCAAGTTCGATTATGTTCTATTATGTGTATGTGATAGAAAGCGAGAAAAATGGTAATATTTACATTGGCCGTACTAACGATCTTAATAAAAGATTAAAAGAACATAATCGAGGGGTTAATTTTTCTACTAAGCCCTATTTATCATGGCACATTATATATTGCGAAATTTGTCTGAATGAAGATGATGCTATGCGAAGAGAGCAATATTTAAAAACTAATCAAGGATCGAGATTATTAAAGCGCAGACTCAAGGAATATTTTTACGAAAAAAGTAGAAAAATTTCTTGAAGTTCTACTACCTGGATGATTACAATTGATGATTTTAAAAAAGTAGATTTAAGAGTAGCCAAGATACTTGAAGCAGAAAAGGTCGAGGGATCGGATAAGTTGGTTAAACTTCAGATTGATCTTGGAGAAGAGAAAAGGCAAATTGTGGCTGGTATCGGGGTTATTTATACTCCTGAGCTTTTGGTCGGCAAAGAAGTCATTATTGTGGCAAATCTTGAGCCTAGAAAGCTAATGGGACTGGAGAGTAACGGCATGTTGCTGGCTGCCAGTGACGAGATGGGGCCGGTGCTTTTGGTTCCGGAATCAGAAGTTAAAGAGGGGACTGGGATTAGGTAGAAATAGCAAAAGCCCTATTCTAGTTTTTGTTAGCTTACTAAATGGAGAGCCAAAAGCCCCCGACCCATTTTTATCCTTCCTGGAGTGGCATGGCAACGAATCAGCTTTCGAGTAGTCAAAATTCAGGTGTCTGAGCGAAGCGAGTTCTGAATTTTGCGTCCGCCTCCGTCAGCTGACGGATGGGCGGACGAGAATGCGATTCGCCCATGACATGTAGGGCTGGAGAAAAATGGGTTGGGGGTTTTGGCTAGAGATTATGAAACACCAGATTATAATAATCCATGGCGGGGATAATTTTGATACGTACGAGGAATATATTAAATTTCTGAAAGATTGGAAGATTAATTTTGAGGATTATCGTAATCCCAGGAGTGGCTGGAAGTCCAGTCTTTCTAAGAAGCTCGGCAAGAATTTCGAAATTATCAAGCCGAATATGCCCAATGAAATTAACGCCAAATATCCGGAATGGAAGATTTGGTTTGAGAAGTTTGTGCCTTATTTTGAAGACGAAGTTATATTAATAGGGCATTCTCTGGGTGGCGTTTTCTTGGCCAAATACTTAGCGGAGAATATTCTTCCTAGGAAAATCTTGGCTACGTTTCTTGTTGCCGCGCCATTTGATGACAAAGATGCCGAGTATTCTCTAGCTGATTTTGCATTGCCCTCTAATCTTAGTAAATTTCAGAAGCAGGGAGGTAGGATTTTCCTGTATCATAGCCAGGACGACCCCGTAGTTCCCTTCGTTGATTTAGCCAAGTATCAGAAGAGTTTAATTAATGTATCGGCCAGGATATTTAAAGACAGGGGCCATTTTTTACAGGAACAATTTCCCGAAATTGTGAGAGACATTAAGAGTGTATATAAATGAAAAATTTAAATTTTAAATCTAGAGTTTTAGCTATTGTCTCTAAAATTCCCAAAGGGGAAGCCCTTACATATCAGGAAGTTGCAAAGAAAGCTGGTAGTCCCAGGGCTTACCGTGCAGTCGGAAATATTTTAAAGCAGAATTATGATTCTAAAATATTTTGCCATCGAGTAATCCGTTCTGACGGGAAAATCGGGGAATATAATCGTGGCTCTGCTGCTAAAGTCTTACTTCTCAAAAAGGAAGGATATTTGTGATAAGATATAGCCATGGCTAAATTTCGAATACTCTTGGCTGGTGGAGGATCGGGCGGACATGTCTATCCGCTGATTGCCGTTGCTCATGCGCTTAAAGAAAAATCTGCAGCTGAGAATGTCGAGCTCGAATTGCTTATAATGGGCAGCGGTAAATTCACTCAAAAAGCCGCCGAGATCAATAAAATTCCTTTTAAAAGAGTAATGGCCGGCAAAGTCAGAAGATACTTCAGTCTTGAGAATCTTATTGATATTTTGAAGATGCCTGTAGGTCTAATCCAGTCTCTCTGGTACTTATTTTGGTTTATGCCGGATGCAATTTTCGCTAAGGGCGGATATGATTCTTTTATGCCTACCTTGGCGGCAAAGATATATTTAATACCGGTTTTTATACATGAGTCTGATTCTGTGCCGGGTTTGGCTAATAAAATTCTGGGCAAAATGGCCGAGAAAGTATTTACATCATATGAAGATTCAGCCAAGTATTTTGAATCCGGTAGGGCAGTTTTAACCGGCAATCCTGTAAGGAAAAATCTCTTTAATGCTCGGCGGGATGTGGCAGTTAAGTTTTTTAATCTAGATCCTCAAAGAAAAACAATTCTTATTCTTGGGGGGAGTTTGGGGGCTAAGGTAATTAACGATATCATTCTTGAATCTCTTGTGACAATTTCGGAAAGATACCAGTTAATCCATCAATGCGGGGAAAGCCAGTACGAAGAAGTAAAAAAGGCGGCCGATAAAATTATAGAAGAAGGAGGGGCTAGTTATGGCACCCGGATTAAGGAATATTATCATCTTTTTCCTTTTCTGGAGGATGAAGCGATGGCCATGGTCTATGCCGCTGCAGATGTCATCGTTTCAAGAGCCGGCGGGCAATTATTCGAGATTGCCTATTTGGGTAAGCCTGCAATTATAATTCCAAGGAAAAATTCACCCGGCAATCATCAGTTCTATAATGCGCTAGAGTTCAGCAAATCTGGCGGAGTAATGATTGAAGAGCAAAATTTGACCAAAGACGGCCTGGTAAATGACATCGGCTTTATTTTACAGCCCCAGAATTATTCTGAAATCAGCCAAAAAATAAAAAGCTTTGCTAAACCGGATGCGGCTGATAAAATAGCTGATGAATTGCTTGGTATTTTAAAGTCTGTCGCTTAAATGTGGAACACTATCGGCCATGAAAAGAATAAGAAATACTTTGAAACTGTTTTAAAAACCGGTAGTTCGACTTTGCTCACTACAGGCAGTTCGTCGCCAATCACTGTAAATGCTTTATCGCATGCATATATTTTCTCTGGTCCGGCAATGATAGGTAAAAAAATGTTTGCTCAAGACCTCTACCGGCTGGTAAACAAAAAAGAAGAGATTAGAGATTCAGACTTTGATTTTAAATTGATACGTCCTAGATTAGCCGAGGACGAGACTAAAATATATATCGAAGATATCAGGGAGATCAAATCATTTCTATCATTGCGGCCCAATATCGGGCCTTATAAATTTGTAATTATCGACGATGCTCATTGTATTACGCCTGAAGGGACCAACGCGCTACTTAAAGTACTTGAAGAGCCGCCATCCTTCTCGATATTGGTTTTAGTTACTTCAATGCCGAAGTTACTGCCTCAAACTATTACTTCCCGATGTCAGACAGTCAGATTTTTGCCTCAGGAAAAAGAAACGGCGGATTTTATAAAATCAAAGAAGTTTAAAAAAAACGATGAGGAGTTTTTAATTAAGATGTCTAACGGACGGATCGGCTGGGTTGTGAGAATGACAGATTCAGCAAATTTAAAGGAAGCAAGGAAATCTGTAGATGATTTGCAGAAATTATTGCAGGAGGGGACTTTCGAGCGGATGATGTATGCTAAAAAATCATATGAGAATAAAAATTATCTGACGACCGTCGATTATTGGTTGGATTGGCTGCATGGAGACATGGCTTCGGGTAAATCAAAAAATATTCTCAAAGAATTATTAAAGCTCCGTCAGCTTATTTCTCAGCCTCAGTATAATCATCGGTTGGCTCTGGAAAATTTTCTGATTAATCTCTAGTCGCGATTGGCCTATCAATTTTTCACCGCTTGATTCCTTTGATAAATAATACAAAAGCTTAGTTCATTTTCCAGACCGATTGGGGCCACCCCGACCCGGCCATGCGGCTCCCATTCTGGGCGGCCGTTCCGGGTCACCCCAATCGGTTCCCAGGAAAATCTCCTAAGTTTTGTTTATTTATTACAAAGTCACAAGATGCTGAAAAATTGATAGGCCAACCCCCATGGATTTAAACTGTCAGCGGGACTTGACAAATATAATAGGTTTGCTATAATGGACATATAAGTTAAGTTCCTTTATCGGTCTGGTGTCTATAAAAACCCGCTAAAACGGCTAAAATAGTAGGTTTTTACAGGCATCAGAGCCTAAGATGTTTCCTCGAGTCGGACGCCGGCCGGCTGAATCGGCTCGAGGGCGGTTGATAGTATCGCAACGGGCGAAGTCTGTTGCGATGAAGAGCAGGGGTAGACCCGCAGGGGACCCTAATGTGTGAACTCACACACATTCCGTTAGGCGGTTGGGCTTGAGAACCTGACTGCTTACAAAAGCTCTAAATTTACTACATCAAGGCCGGGCTGGGCACGTGGTGCCCAGCCCGTCATCCAACGCGGCGGCGGGGTCTCGGGGTTGCCCGGGTCGCCCGCCCGCCGTTCAACACGAAGACAAAAAAAACGACGCGAACGGGCCCGGGGTGCGCAGGTGGCGCATCCCGGGACCCGGTGACCACCAGAGGAAGGCCTCTGGTCTTTTTTTTGTTCAAAATTCAATAGTAATCAATTAGCCAAAACCCCCACTCCCATTTTCATCGCCCTCCTCTTGGGGTACTCATATAAATAGATT
>CAYSDF010000022.1:12274-13953 GCA_964429675.1 uncultured Candidatus Saccharibacteria bacterium | reverse complement strand
TGGAAATCTATGGTTCTAATTTAACTCAAAATGTGAGTTTCAATTCGGTTAATGGCCAAGTAACTACAATGGTCGGCTGGGTCTCTCCTCAGCTAGATCATACTACAGTGGAAGTCCCTCTCACTTTGCCTAATGGTCTTTATACAATTACTATTTTTGGTACGAATGGGTCATTTACAAGTACGGAAATTTTATCAGTTCTTCCGAGTAGCGATATCAGCGTTTCAAGCCTCTCTCTTACCAGTCCACCTACTACAGATATCGGAACGTTAATTCAAAATACATTTACCTATGCTTTATATTTAGTCGGCTTGGCTGTGTTTGCGATGATAGTCTGGGGAGGCTTTCTGTGGTTAACTGCAGCGGGAAATTCTGGACAAATTGCATCTGCTAAGCAAAAAATATTCAGCGCCATGATAGGAGCAGTAATTCTCCTGTCGGCTTATTTGATATTGTATACTATAAACCCTGCTTTAGTAGGGGGCAGTTTCAAAATTCCGGGACTGAATACGTATCCTAAACCATTGCAGCCTCTGCCCCAATGTAGCCCAATATGTACCGGTGGCCAGGTCTGTATAATAAATGCTCAAGGCACTTCAGCAAGCTGTCAGACTTCTCCGGGAGGTTTGCCTGGCCCCTGTGATCCTATGACTAATACAGGATGCCCTGTGGGTCAAAGCTGCGCAATCGATTTAAGTACGGGCTATACTATTTGTGAGTAATCGTCGGGTCTACTTATCCTATTTTCTCTGCTAGTCTCTCGTTCAGTACCTTACTAAGAATAGGATGACTATGAGCCTTCCCGGCTCCGGAATAGATATTTTATTGCACGATCATCTCGATGGTTCCTGTCCGATGATAAACGTTCTGCCTCAGCTTTTTCAGCTGACTCATGGTGCTAAGAAATCTTACCCGTTTAATCAATGGCTCGATCATAAAGAGCAGATAAAGCGCTGGTTCGGCAATCCTTTAAAAGGAGACATTGTTAAAAAATTCTCCGTTACCACCGGAGTAATGCAGGATGTCGATACATTGTATATTGCCGCAAAGAATTATGTTGAAATCAGGGCTCGCCAAGGATTTAAATATTGCGAAGCAATTATCGCTCCTCAGTACCATACGTTTTTAGGATTAAATGAAAAACAAGTTATCTCTGCTCTAGTTCGGGGAATTAAGCGCGGAGAAATGGAGTATCCCAATATTGAAGTCAATCTTCGTCTTGCCGTGGGTAGAGAAGTTGCACCTGCCGAAGCTTGCCGTCTGGTGAGAATATTTGGCGAACATGAAGACCGGGAATATTTTCCTTGTGTTACCTTAGTCTGCGACGAGGCCAAAAATCCGCCGGAAAAACATAAAGCCATGTTTGATCTAACTCGTGAGTTAGAATTTAAAACGGCTTGTCATGCCGGTGAATGGGTCCATAACCCTGATACTGAAGATCCGCTTTTTTTCAGGGATTTACCTAGGTTGTTAAATAATATCAGAACGGTAGTTGATGTGTTGAGGGTAGATTGTATCGAACATGGCATTAGTTTAGGTTATGACGACGAATTGGTAGATAAAGTTGTTTCTAGAAATATCAATGTCACGGGCTGTCCGGGATCATATATTTGCTCCAATCTGTTGCCTAACAACGATCTTGGCTATTTGAAGATAAACGAATTATTGGACAAAAACAT
>CAYSDF010000022.1:0-12174 GCA_964429675.1 uncultured Candidatus Saccharibacteria bacterium | reverse complement strand
GCAACTGCAGTGCAAATTGATTACGATGTCATCATTGTTTCGAACAAATAAAAATCTTCTTCTAGTCGCTGTGCTTATTGCGGGCAGTTTTTTGATTCGCCACGATGCTTTGGCTTATTTTTCCGTGGATGTCACTCGGACAGGATATTCAAATTGTCTATTCGGTGGTTCGACAGATCCTATAATTACCTTCGATATTACAGCCAACAATAATACTAGCGACAATTACGCCATCAACTACCTTGCCTTTCATAGCGACCAAGCGGGTTGCGCAGCTTATAGCGCTTCAGTAGGCACCGGCTTTACTAAAATTTATGGGTCGGATACGTATGCTCCTTGGGAAGTGGGAACGAAACTTGGCTTGCAATATGTTAGGGATACATATAATTGCGGACGCACTCAGATTGATGCGGGATTTTTTGATACAGATCTGCCCTACTCCTCAACCGTGTTTATTGGAGAAGTTATAGATTACGGCGTTGATTGTGTTGCCCCTACTCCGACTCCGCCTACCTGCCAAGATAACGCAGTGGTGTCTCTTAGCGGAGTTCCTACAAGTTTAGCCCCTAATCAAGTTATTAATTTCAATACAAGTGCACTAAATACCGGTGATACTTGGTGGTATAATGGAATCGTCTACCAGTTTCAGCAAATATCGGCCCTGAATGTTAGTCCTACATATGGTGCTTTATCTGGCAGGATAAATCCTGGGGAATCTGATAATTGGACTTTTCAGCTAACTGCACCGGCAGCTCCAGGAAACTATGACCTCACGATGCAGATGATTCATAATTCCCTGGGTGGTATTGCAGACTATCAATATCCAAATGGCTCAATTTGCGCTTCTCCGCCTATTGCTGATACTTATTTTGGTCAAATTGGAACTGCCAATTTTACTGTAGTTACTCCCACCCTCACCCCAACTCCTACGCCAACTCCTAGTCCAACACCAACACCGACACCGACACCGACACCTTCTTTAACCCCGACCCCAACTCCTAAACCCACCTCATCTATAACGCCGACTCCTACTCCAACGCCTAAACCCACTCCAACTCCAACTCCTACTCCTACGTCGACGCCTAGTGCCACTGTTGTCCCGACCTTTTCTAATGGTCCGTTTCCTCAGCCCGTAATTTATGGATTCTCACCAACTATTGTTGGGTTGGGTGGGACAGTTAAAGTTACCGGCCTGAATCTTACGGGAAATTTGATTTTAACCCTTTCAGGCGGTACTCAATTTAATCTTTTAGGTTTGGTTAACTCCTCAAATACTGAAGTGACCTTCTCAATTCCTGCAAATTATCAAATCGGCGCTTATACAGTAGCAATTATAGGATTAGATGGAATCACGGTTGCTAATATAAATCAGATTCTGACCGTTGTAGTATCAACTTTTATCCCTACGGGCGGACTTATCTACAACTTAAAAGACTTAGGTGCCGGCAATTCCCCTGATGTTGTTTGGTACCAAGGAAGAGTATATGTGGCAGTTCAACAAGGAAGCGCTATAGATCTTTATGGCGGAGCTCCGGATCTTTCCAGTCTGGCTATTCAAAAATCCTTCGCACTTGCTCCCAATGCTTCTTCATTTGTTCGTCTCACCGTATATGACGACATTTTGTGGATGGCTTGGCGTGACGGAGATCCGAGTCAAAATATATTATTATGGAGAAGCGATACCGATCAGACCGAAATTTTAGGTTCTTCTGCAGGGACTGATCCCATTGCTCTAGGGAATGGTTTAATAGCTTGGCAGAACAATGATCCTAAGTTCACAATAAGGGAGAGGTATCTTTATGGAGGAGCATATATAGATTTAGGACAAGGAGAGCCAACCGGTATATCACGTATCAATTCTGACGGGACAGTTGTTATGATATCTCAAGACTTGAATGCTGTCTCATGGGGAAAGAACGCCTGGTATGCTTTAGATCTCACTGTCGTCGATGGTGGCAGTGTGATCGGGCGGTTTAATAATGATCCTAACCAGCAATTTGAATTATGGAAGGGCCAGATTGCTAGAACTCCACATGCCGCAACTAATAACGGAGGCTACTACGCAGTGGTTACTTGGAATCCAACAGTCAGAATAGCGACATTTAATGTCTCCTCAGGCAATGGTTTGTCATTTTCTTCAACCTCAGTACCTAACTTTTCTACAACCTCAACTGCCCTTGGCCAGCTTATTGAACAATTCTTTGTCTATTCTCTTTATGTTGTGGGCCTTGCTGTATTGGCAATGCTAATTTGGGCAGGATTTTTGTGGTTAACCGCGGCCGGTAATCCAAGCCAGATAGCTCAAGCCCGAGGTAAAATCTGGAATGCCATCATCGGAGCAATTATACTTATCTCGGGCTTTGCCCTCTTATATACTATCAACCCGGCCTTAATTAAGGGGAATTTTCAGCTCCCGGGACAAGTGGTAAAAACTATCCCTCCTCCCCCGCCTCCTCCGGTGACCGGGCCGATAAATACAAGCTGCGATCAAAAATTCGGCATCAATCCTTCTGCCGGTTGCCCCCAGCTGAGTTTGTGCGTAGATGTCACGGGCTATACTTCACATAGTTCCCAGGATTGTGCAACCAACGGTGGAATATGTTTGATGTCTAATGACGCTGCTTATAGGGCGTATCAGTTTATAAATACCTTTAATAGTCTTGCCGCCGGGACCGGGTGTACTATTAATATTTCCTCTGCTATCCAAGTTTCCGGAGGTCCAAGCTCTTCTACATGCCATAAGCCCGGAAATTCTAAGACCGGAACCTGTGCTGATTTCAATGTGTTGCCTAGTTATACCGCGGCTTGCAGAGATGTATTCTATCAAGCAGCTAAGGATTCTAATTCAGTAGTTTCATTTCTAGATGAGTACGTACCGGCTTGTATAAAAACAAGCACTACCGGAGGCAATATACATGTCAATTTTTAAAATGTTATAATTTATTTAGATGGGATCGTTACATCAAAAATTAAATAATTCTTACGGCTGGTATCGGAAATGGCACGAGCATCCCCGCCATCAGCATGGCCACTGGTTTGCATTCTTGTCTTTTGCTTTGCTGATGACCGCACTTATATCGAGTCAGGCTTTGGGTCTTTATGTATCTAATACTCCCAGGGCAAACGCTCAGACAAATCTTCCAGGTCCGAACCACTCCATGCTGCTAGGGTATTATTACGCCATTGCAGATAATAGCCCGCCAATGTATGGTGATTTTTTAGATGAAGTAAAAGGATATAACAATGCTCAAGTACTTGTGGTGGGGCGTTGGATTAGAGGCGGAACGAGCAATGATACAGCGGGGCTTGATGCTGCTATGAGTCGTCTTGTAGCTACTGGCCAGCGTATAATTTTTTTAGCTCCTAGCGATGCGAGTGATCCAAGATTTAATGTTGCCCTCGATGTTGCTAAAAATTATTGGAGTAGCATAGATTACTTCTCCATTTATGACGAACCGGATGTAAGCGGTATGTCCCAATCCCAGTTAAATAGCGGTCTTCAAGCTGCGAAAGATGCTATTTCAGCGAAAGGTCTTTTCCAAAAGCCTATCATGGTCAATTTCACTCGTCCGCAAATACTTACACAAAATCTTTGGCAAGCCAGTAATATAGATGTAGTGAGCTTCGAAGCTTATGCTGACCCTTCGAGACAAAATGAAAATAATTTAGCAACTAATCTTTTAAATGAGGTCAATCAGGCTAAAGCAGTAATTGGCAACAAGCAAATGATGATTGTGGTCCAGGGTTATGGTAGGAATTACTGCCCGGCTACTAGTA
This sequence comes from uncultured Candidatus Saccharibacteria bacterium, assembly GCA_964429675.1. Classification (GTDB taxonomy): domain Bacteria; phylum Patescibacteriota; class Minisyncoccia; order 2-02-FULL-40-12; family GWA2-44-9; genus GWA2-44-9. Next base: position 8,397 of record CAYSDF010000022.1, on the reverse strand, counting down.
GTACTCTTTGCTGGAGTAATTTAACAAGTTTACAATCAATACAAACTACTGCTTATCTCGCTGCTTATAATGACCCTAATGTCATTGGTTTAACTATTTTTTCTTATGGTCGATCGTCGGGTACTAAAGATTTAGTCGATAATCACGGAGGTCAATGTATTAAAACAGAACATCAAAGAATCTGGGGGGCAATAAATGGCAGCAATCAGCCAGCACCTGTAGCTTGTACCGGACCTACCCCGACACCAACTCCTTCCACCCTCGCTACTCCTACCGACGCCACTAGCGGTTGGCGAGACCAACTTGCTTTTAACTCAAATAATAATACCTGGCTTATTGTAAGCGACGATTATTCTGTAAGAGGTTCAAATCCTCAAGGGGTAATATGGGGCAGGATAATGAATGATAATGCCAATCCGGTAACTGGGCAATTTAATATAAGTGTTAAAGGAAACAACCTGGGTCCTAAAGTTGCTTATGACCCAAAAAGTGATACATATCTCGTAATCTGGGTTGATTTAGACAATGCTGGAGGAAATATATTCGGTCGTTTTATTAATTCCGATGGCAGCTTTGGTGGAAATCCATTTGCTATTCCTCGAGATCCTAATGATAATATTTACTTTTTTTATTCAAACTCTGTTTTGAGGTACGACTCTGTAAATGATCGTTTTGTATTTGTTTGGGAAGATAGAACTGCAAATTCAGGAACTATAAATATAAGATTAAGGACTATTGATCCCAATGGTAACGCCGGATCAACTGTGGTTGTATTAAATCAATCAAGTGGAATACCAAGTGGTCCAGCCTTAGCAATCAATGAGCAAGGAAACGAATATTGCGTGGTTTTGCAATGTTACAATGGATTTTGTGACTTAGGAACAGGTACTACGGAACAAACAGTAGCTGTGGTTAGGATAGACGCTTCTAATATGAGCGTCGGTCCAATAAATACTCTCATTAATGGTGGGGGCGTAAGTATAGCTTACAATAATCAAGCAAATGAGTACTTGGTTACTTGGCAGAATAATGGTCCTCAAATACGAGGAGAATTTCTTAAATCTTGCGGTGCTTCAAGTGCTTCCCCGTTCTCTATAATGTCAAATGTTGGAGCAGCAATAACTGCATATAACAGTGCTTCTAATACCTACGCTGTAATCGGCCAGGATCAAAACGATGGAAATAATACGTTCACTCAAATTAATGCTGCTGGCGTTAATTTATTACAAGGTTACGTTTTTACGGGAGGAACCCAGGGAAATTTTTCTCCAGTCGTTGAGGCAAATAAAAATACTGGTACATATGGAGCTGTCTCTAGTTTAGATTTAACCCTAACCAGGTTTGCTTCCCCTCTAGGTATAGGCGGCATTATAGTAACTCCGACTCCGACTACAACTACAACCCCGACGCCTACAGGTATTGGCGGCTCCCCCACTCCGACACCAGAACCTAGTTATGGCTTTGGTCCACCATTTGGTCCTACGCAGACTATTTTTGGAGCAACCTCGGCATATCCTCTAGGTACTCTGATTGAACAATTCTTTGTGTATGCTCTTTATCTTCTTGGTTTTTCTGTATTTATAATGCTGGTTTGGGCTGGTTTTCTGTGGCTTACATCTGCGGGTAATCCTGCCATGATCTCAAGTGCAAAGAGTAAAATTTGGAATGCCATTATCGGAGCTGTTATATTTATTTCAGGCTTTGCAATTTTATATACTATCAATCCAGGCCTGATAAAAGGAAGTTTCTCTTTAGGCGGACTTAGCGTGACAGGGGCTTCTGGCCAAAGCGTACGCTTGATCGGTACAGGTGATATAGAGATAGCTAGTTCAATAACCTCAGGTTGCGACTTAATGGGAGAATCAAGAGATTTCGCATCCATCACTTGTCCTTACGAGATATCGGGAGCATTCGGATTGACGGCAGATCCTATACTTGATAGCCAGGATGCCCAGGCTGATCAACAGGTAGGAGCAGTTTCAATACAAGCAGGAGGGAATAGAGGCCAGGGGCGCAAAGTTGTAGTACTTGATACAGGATATAATTATAATCATCCTGAATTATCTTCCAGCTATCTTGGAGGAAAAGATTTTGCTAATAATGATACCGACCCTGTGGACGATAACGGTCATGGTAGTCATGTCGCAGGAATTATTACCGATGATGGTATTAATCCAAATAGTCTTGGTGTTGCTCCTGATGCGGGTGTGATTGCCGGCAAAGTGCTAAGTGCTAACGGTTCCGGCTATGCTAGCAATATAATTAACGGTATTTATTGGGCTATTAACGGTCCTGATGGTATATATGGTACGGCGGATGATTTTAACCCGGATGTTATAAATATTAGCATTGGTTCTACTACTAAAACATACAATACAATTTGCGATAGCGCAGAAACACTTTTCTCAAATGCAATTAACTATGCCAATAGCCATGGAGTCTTAGTGGTAGCAAGTTCCGGCAACTCAGGAACAAGCGGTGTCACGCTTCCCGGATGTATTAATAATGCATTCACCGTCGGAGCAGTTGATAATTCGGATAATATCGCCAGTTTTTCAGGACGGGGTGGTGCTGTTGATGTAGCGGCTCCCGGTGTTAGTATCTACTCTTCTGTATTAGGCAGTGGATACGCAAGATACACAGGAACTAGCCAGGCGGCTCCGATTGTAAGTGGAATAGCTTTACTAATTAAAGCTGCTCATCCTGAGTATTCGGTCACTGATCTTAAAAATGCGATAATATCCACCGTGAAAGATCTGGGAGCTGCGGGATGGGATTCGTCTTTTGGATGGGGCAGAGTTACTGCTAATGGAGCAGGTACAGGAACGTCTGCAACAGCTCGTGTTATAACATCTTTGTCGCCCACTACCGTTTCTAGAGGAACAACAATTACTATTTCCGGAACCAACCTAAGCAACACTGTTCAAGCCTTTGATTCTAGCCGTGCTCGATATACAACTTTGGGAGTATTAAATTCTTCCGCCACTCAGGTAACTTGGATTGTGCCGGCTATACCTGGTGGCAATTATACGCTTCGAGTAGGCCCTACTCTGACGGACTATTCTAATGAAGTTCCTTTTACTATAACCGGCGGTACTTCTGTTTCTCCTACCCCAACGCCATCGGTGCCGCCTAATCCTTTGCCAATCCCGTGTACAGGTCTTTGCGGTAGTATCTGGCCCGATCCGGTTTCCTGTGCCAAGGGCGTAGTCGCTTCCAATCCTAATTGCGATATAACAATTAATTTTAGAACACTGAATGTTTATGAAAGCCTGATCGGCAAGACTACCAGCAGCGCCTTGATAATAAAGAGAAATGGAGTAACTTGGAGAACAATTCCATGCAATGCAAGTGCCTGTAATGTTATTGCGGGAAGACAAATCGAGTCCAATCCTGCAGAGGGTACTTATACTTATACCCTCAATTTGGGTTCCAACGGCACTCAGCTTGCTACTACAACAGCCACCGTATATAGTCTTGGCACCCTAACTTCCAGTTGGTCATCATGTGTTAAGGGTCTTATTGTAACCAATCCTAATTGCGACATAACGATTAACTACTCATCTACTGGTGTTGCAGCCGGGACAGCTTCGTTGGTGTTAAAGAAAAATGGAATTAACTGGCAGAATATAGCTGCTCTAAATTCCGGGACATTTACCGATACCAATCCCTCGATAGGTCTTTATACCTATACCTTAAATGACAACGTTGATGGTTCACGGTTAGCCAGAGTTAACGTGTCTATTAGAGACCGGCTCATTTCTTCTTTAAGCCCTGCCAGCGCAAAAGCTGGCACGACCGTGACGTTTAATGGCAGTAACCTTGCTAGTGCCTTGGAAGTTGCGCGAGGTTATTTTACAGTTCAACTTTTTGATAAAGACAGAAACAGGTACACAACCACCGGGTCTGTAAACCCCAATAATACTACTGGTACGTGGACTGCGTTGAGTCTTCCACCAGGCAACTACACGGTTAGGGTCGGACCGGACCTAATTGATACTTCTGATGAGGTTCCGTTTACGATATTGCCGTAAACTAAAATGAAACTAAAATTAATAAAATATTCATTACTTTTTCTTTTTGTATCTTTGATTTGGATTATGCCCGTAACCAAATCATTAGCTGCCAGCTGTGGTTCCAATAGTATTATTGGAAACTTCCCGCCATATTGGGGAAGCAATGCTATTCAGGATGTCAATATATCCAACGGCTCTCAAGTCTTGATCTCAGTAAAAGGAGAAGATGGTTGTGCCGGTCAAACCGCGCAATTTCAGATAAAGAGCGGTGGGGTACTCGTCAGTACTATAAGTACTACTCTTAATCTGGGTTCAGCAGTTGCCGGTGGCGCATATATATTAGAGGGAGACTGGATCGTTAATCTTAATCCGGGCACATATGAAGTTCAACTTATAAGTGTCGGAGGGCAAATATACCAATCAAATCCCAGTAGTAATAGCTTAATAGTCGGCACTGCTCAGGCATGTAATCTTACTAGTGCATATCCCGTTCCTAATGGCGGGGTAGGAGGCCAAACAGTTCTTCTTACGGTTGAAGCATCGGGTACATGCCAAGGCTGGGGTGTTACCATACAAGTTGTAAGCGCGCTAGTAGGTGGCGGCACTGTATTTAACGGTTCTGCACAGTACTTTTCTTCAACTAGCACCACCCTTCAATGGAGTTGGACTCTGCCTAATCTTGTAAGTGGTCAGTTACAGGCTCCATACAAGTTCACGGCCTATATGGGTACTCAATCACTTGAGTCACCTCGATTTCTCGTAACGGGTTCGGGGGGCGGTGTATGTCCAAATGGAATTTGTGAGGCCGGTGAAGATCCAAACAGCTGCCCTCAGGATTGCACTCCTGCCAAGCCCGGTCAAAATCAGAATATCTTTTATGACCTGACGAAATACAACCCCTTCAATAGTAGCAATGTGTTAGATGTTGGGATAACGATTTCTACTTGGATTTTCAATATCGCGCTCGGTGTCGTTACCCTTATAATAATTTATTCCGGTATCAGGTTCCTTCTTTCACGAGGCGTACCGGGTGAAGTTGAGAAAGCAAAAAAGGCACTATTGTATGCCATAATTGGTTTGGCGATAGTCTTAATCGGCAAAGGCTTTATCTCACTCATCGCCAGTATTCTAAGCTAATGAAGGTAAATCCCACCAACCTAAAGGGGTGGCACCGATTGGGGACCCCATCAAGACGGAAGTAATCTGAGTATTTATGGGGTAAAGCGGTGACAGGACCCCATCATGTTAGAAGAATTTATGAACCGAGCTATTTAAATCCGAATTTTTCCTCCAGACTCTTAAAGAAATAGTGCTTTTCCAGTTCCACAAATTTTATCAGATCCGATGAGCGAGTTATAATGGAATCCCCTTCCTCCATAGGGAAAATTTCAGCGCCGTCTGATATGAGAGCCACATCAAACTTTTCGCCTGTTTTTGAAATTGACAAGAGGCCTCTTTTCTTAAATCCGACTATTTTAATAATAATTTTATTGTTGTACTTAACAACCATGCTGGGAGTCGGTATGTTGTGATCAGACAATTCAGTTATTATAAAACACTTGATATCAGGCATTACTACCGGACCGTGAGCCGATAAGTTATAAGCTGTTGATCCTGTAGCTGTTGAAATCATTATCCCCGTACCTCTTATATACTGAACAGGGTGATCTTCAATGCTGGCCGAAAGGTGGACCATGCCAAGCGGGCTTTTTATCACTACTTCATTTAAGGATTTTGAACTAAAAACTATCTTGTCTTTTCTTTGGACATCTGTAGAAAGCATCATTCTTTCAAGGACCGTATACTTGCCCCCTAAGAAACCGCCCAGGGCATTCAGGAATTTTTTCTGATCTCTCACTGACGCGAGAAAACCGACATGACCAAGATTCATACCCAAAAATAACGGGCCATGTTTCTTAAATTTACCGACGGCTTCAAGGATAGTGCCGTCGCCGCCCAGAATTATAACGGCATCGGGCTTGATTGGATCGATAGTTATCTTTGGAAATTTCTTTGAGAGCCAAGCTACAATCTTTGTTCTCCACTCTGCACCCAGCTGGTAATCTTTGTGGTAGTGTATTCCGATCGATTTAATTTGACCCTGTAGTGAAGTTTCCGATTGCTTATTATTTTTGTGAGATTTCGTCGTGATATTCATAAGATCTAGTGGCCACTTAATATTAGCATGAAATTGTACAGCAAAAAATATTCGGAAACTCTACTACGGGGTTGACTTTTCATATTTGATCCACTAGAATTAGTGTAATATAAACACTATACACTTCTCGGTCCAAATAATCAATATGAATCACAGATTTTATCAATCTCCTGCGGTTACAACTGATGTCGTTATTTTTGGCATAGAGAACAAAAATCTTAAAGTTCTTTTGATTAAGCGCGAAGGAGAACCATTCAAGGGCTCTTGGGCTTTGCCTGGCGGGTTCCTCCTAAAAGATGAAGATACTCATTTAGCCGCCGCACGAATATTATTGGAGAAGGCCGGTATTAACGATGTCTATGTAGAACAGCTTTACACCTTTGATGAAGAGAAAAGAGACCCTCGGGGCCGCATTATTTCAGTAGCTTATTTCACTTTAGTCCCTATAGAAAATATAAACTTCAAAAATTCAAAAAATGTTCAGACTCCTTTATTTTGGAATCTAAAGAAACTTCCCCGTTTGGCATTTGACCATAAACAGATAATTGATTATGCGGAAAAGCGTCTTCAGTCAAAATTAGAGTATACGAATGTAGTGTATTCTATCTTGCCAAAGCAATTTACCTTAGGTCAGCTCCAAAAAGCCTATGAGATTATACTGGATAAAAAACTAGACAAAAGGAACTTCAGAAAAAAGTTTCTGCTCCTGGGCTTGATTAAACCGACCAAAAAAGTTCTATCAGGCAATCGTCAGAGGCCAGCAGTGCTTTACCAATTTACTACCAGGAGACCGACCGAACTTAAAAAATTCTTTTAAACTAAAAATTATGAAGAATCTAGAGGGTCTTAAAGTTTCATTATGTCAGATGGAAGTTGTCCCGGGCCGGCCGGATATTAACTCGAAATATGTAATTAAAGAGATCAAGTCTGCTGCAAGTAGGGGCATTGATATTATTGTATTCCCGGAGCTCTGCATTCCGGGCTATCTTATAGCCGATAAATTTGAGGATGGGTCTTTTATCGCTGATATCCAGCTTTTTAATCAGGCTATAGTTGAGGCCACAGCTGGTAATATTGTAGCCATCTTTGGAAGTGTCGTAAGCTCTTCAGGTAAAGGAGAAGATGGTCGACAGCGTCTCTATAATTCAGCAATAGTAGCTCAAGGCGGAAAACAACTAGGATACGTAGTCAAAACTCTCCAACCGCATTACAGGTATTTTGATGACGATAAGCATTTATTTTCCGGGCGAAAAATGGCCGAGGAATTTGCTGAATTGTATATAAAAACCAAAGGCAAGGAAGGTATCAAAAATTGTTCGGTACATGACCTACTTAAGGTCTATAATCTCGAAACATCTATAGGAATTGTTCCTGTCGGTATTGGCATATGTGAGGATTTCTGGAAAGATGATTATTCCCTAAATCCTACGAGGGTTTTAGTGGAAAAAGGCGCCAAGATTCTGGTGGCCATTTCTGCTTCTCCCTGGGGTTGGCAAAAGAACCGCAAAAGGCATCTGGTTATTAAAAATCTAATTCGAGAATGCAATGTTCCGATTATCTATGTTAACAATACCGGCTGTCAGAATAATGGAGACAATATTATTAATTTCGACGGTGCTTCCACTGTCTATGATAATAAGGGAGAGATCATTGATGAGGTGGAGTCATATTCTGCTGGCAGTCAGGATGTAATTTTTAAAAATAAATCCCCTCTCCGCCTTAAAGAATCTCAAGATGATACCCGGGAGCTATACATGGGAGTACGTTCGGCTGCAAAATATGTCCTGGATATGTTTCCTGAAGAAAGACGTCAAGTCGTCCTGGGTTTAAGCGGAGGCATAGATTCGGCAACGGTAGCGGGGCTAATGGTTGATATTCTGGGACCGGATCGGGTTCATCTTATAAATATGCCTTATGAATACAGCGATCCTGGGGTTAAAATTTTGGCTGCTAGTATCGCCTCCAGTTTGGGTATTGAGCTTAAAGTATGCCCGATCAAAGATATCGTAGATTCCATTTCAAATTTATTGGGAGTAAAAAAAGGAACTACGACTCATCAGAATATTCAGGCCAGGTCGCGGATGGAGATATTGGCTGCTGAAGCTCAGAATGTTGGAGGAATTTTTACCTGTAACGGCAATAAAGTAGAGATGGCATTCGGTTATGGCACCCTCCATGGTGATATAGCCGGCGCTCTTGCTCCCTTTGGCGATCTTGTAAAAA
>CAYSDF010000021.1:0-14567 GCA_964429675.1 uncultured Candidatus Saccharibacteria bacterium | reverse complement strand
AGAGCACTATAGAGACTAGAAATATTGTGCTGGAAGAATTCAAGGAAGCTAAGCTGGTTTCTTTTAAAGAGAATATCGGTTATACCAGGGGCGTTAACGAAGGAATCAAACATAGTTCAGGGGATTATCTGCTGATTTTAAACCCCGATATTATCCCATTAAAAAATTCTCTGGAAGATATGGTCATGTATCTTAAAAATAATCAGGGCATAGGCCTAATTGGTCCGCGCCTGCTTAATTTCGATGGGACTATCCAAGATTCGTGCTTCAGATTTTATAATCCGTTGACTATTGTTTACAGAAGAACCTTCCTTGGTTATCTGCCTTGGGCCAAGAAACAACTCGCCAAGTTTTCTTTTAAAGATAAAGATCTTTCAAGACCGACAGCGGCACATTGGTTAATGGGTTCGGCGCTGATGGTCAGCAGAAAAGCCCTTGATAAAATAGGCCTGATGGACGAAAATTTATTTTTATATCTAAGCGAGGTTGACTGGGCTCGCAGGTTTTGGGAAAATGGATACAAGGTTGTCTATTATCCGCTTGCACAGATGTATCATTATCACCGACGCGGATCAAAGGGTAAGTTTGATGCTTTCGATATAATTAAAAAAGAAACGCGCTGGCATATAATGGATGCGATTAAATATTTTAAGAAACACGGCATAAGAATCCCTCAATTTAACTAATGGATTCTGCTTATAGAAAAACACTCATAGTAGTTATTTTTATTTCCCTTCTGGTAGGCTTTGGGGGTGGAGTTTGGATTTTTAAATATCAAGAAACGAATTCACTGCCGATTCTAAAGAGACTTATTAATCAGGACGAAGGAAGGTCTCAGGATGTTGATTTCGCTCTTTTCTGGAAGGTCTGGAGCGCATTGAATGATAAATATGTCGATAAATCTAAATTGGATCCTCAAAAAATGGTCTATGGAGCAATAGAGGGCATGGTAAATAGCACAGGTGATCCTTATACTGTGTTTTTTGAGCCGGTGGTAAGTAAGCAATTCAAGGAAGTAATTGCCGGAGCATTCGGAGGAGTTGGTATCGAAATAGGCATGAAGAGCGGAATACTTACCGTCATCTCACCGCTAAAAGATACCCCGGCATATAAGGCCGGCATAATAGCGGGAGACAAGATAGTAAAAATAGATTCTAAGTCTACGGAGAATATGGCTATTGATGAGGCCGTGAATTTAATCCGTGGTAAGATTGGAACCAAGGTTGTGCTAACTATATTGAGATCCGGCCAGAAAAGTACCAAGGATTATGAGCTTATCCGCGAGTCAATAAAAGTTCCTACCGTAGAATGGAAGTTGATAGACGACCATATTGCCTACATACAAGTTTTCACTTTTAATGAAAATGTAGACTCATTATTCAAAGATGCCGCTGAAGAAATATTGAAATCTAAAGCCGATAGGCTGGTGATTGATTTAAGAAATAACCCCGGCGGACTGCTTGATTCGGCAATTAATCTAGCAGGCTGGTTCCTTGATAAAGACTCTTTGGTAGTGAGCGAAGTATTTGGAAATGGCACCAGAAATGATTTCAAGGCCGATGGCAACGCAGCTCTTAAAAATTACCCTACCGTAGTTCTTATTAACGGCGGGTCTGCTTCTGCTTCTGAAATATTAGCCGGCGCTCTTCACGACGATGCTCATATCAAATTAGTTGGTGATAAATCATTCGGCAAGGGCTCGGTCCAGGAATTGGAGAATTTTGATGGCGGTTCATCATTAAAAGTAACAGTTGCCAAGTGGCTAACGCCGGCGGGTATATCAATATCGCTCAAGGGTATAGAGCCTGATGTAAAAGTGAGTCTCAACGAAGATCTTCTTGCCAGCGGCAGCCTTGAAATCGGTACTCCCGGCAAAGATCCGCAGTTGGACAAGGCTATTGAAGTTATAAAATAGTTGATGGTACTCGACTCATTGTGCTAACCGCAGGAGAGCTTGCTCTCTGGGACCAGCCATAAATTCTTGCTAGAATTTTGGCCTCTGTCCCTCGGTCCAGTCGACCTGCGGGGAGTCCCCATAGACCAACTCTCCTGCGGTTAGCCAGCCCCCGGTTGTTTATTGTTGTCTTGCCTCGATAAGGAGATTGTGATAATCTGCATAAACTATGAAAGTAATTATATTAAAAAACATAAAGGGCTATGGCAGGATCGGGGATGTTAAGAACGTCTCTGATGGCTATGGTAGGAACTACTTATTGCCTAATAAGCTGGCTAAGCTTGCTACCGAGGGATCTTTAAATGAGGTTAGCTCGCTGAAGAAGAAACTTGAGGTGACCCTCAAGATGGAGAAGGAAAAGGCCGTTGAGGCCGTAGGCAAGATGAAAGATGCCGTCTTAGAATTTACTAAAAAGGCCAGCAAAACCGGCAAGCTTTTCGCCTCAGTTACCAAAGAAGAAATTGCCGGGGAGCTCTCAAAGGTCATCGGCGGTAAAGTTGAATCGGAAATGGTGGATCTCAAGGAACACGGCGAACATATCAAAAACACCGGTGATCATATGATTGAAGTTGAACTCGCACCGGAAGTTAAGGCTGAAGTGAAGGTTTCTATAAAAGGCGAGTAAACCAAATCCTCTCCTCATTTTTGACAAGCGTTGGATTTCTTCGGACAAATAGCCCAATTAATCTCAATTCAGCTACAAATTTCGTTATCCATTCCTGCTCCGCGACCGAAATTTGTGAATAGCTGAATTATCAATTAATTGGGCTATTGTGTTACCCTCGAAACCAGAATGTCAAAAATGAGGAGAGGGTTTCTGCGCTTTAGTTCGGGGTAGTTATCTGATATAATTTTTAGGTTATGGAAGGAGAACCAAAAATTGAACTACCCAAGCAGAAGGAAGAACCAGCCGAGCCGGAAGTTGAAACATGGGAAGCTGAGGGTGGGAGTGTCGGGGTGCAAGATAAAGGAGATCAAGAGACGGAACTTACCAAAGGAGAAGGGAATGAGGTTATAAATAAAAAGTTAAGGATTATAGAATCTCTAGATAAAAGATGGGAGGATATTTTAAGGGAAAATGTCGGCAGACTATCGGAAGAAGATCGAGATACAATACAGAAGGGACGGATTAAGCAAGGAAGGAATAAATTATTCCAGGATTTATTTGGAGTCGATTTTGGCTACTGGTTGAGATTATCCGAATCTTATAAAACATACAAAAAAGGAGGGGGCGTGAAGAGGGGACTATTCAAAAAATTATTAAGTTCGATACCGCTGGAGGATAGGCAGAATTTAAAAATAGATATATCTCAAGAGGGTACTAGTAATCCTGGTATAGCGACAGATAATGAAGAGAGCGTATCAAAAGAAGAAGAGAAAGCTCCTATTGAAGAACAAGAGGGCGGAGAGATAAAAGGAAAAATTATAAAGAAAACATGGCTTGAAATTGTTGCTGATGCCAAGTCGGAATTTCCTGAAGAAATTCAGCAGATTATCGACCGAAGGTTAAAAAATGAGCTTATTCCCAGAGACGAATATACAGTTTTTAAGATAGCAATTCAAGATTGGTGGGAGGAAAGATTCGGGATGATTCTTTTTAACGTGAATCTCAGGACCGATAAAAGTGTAAAGAAAGAGATGGAACATAAGAAAAAGAAGTTACCAAAAAAAATGCCAGAGATTCGGCAACAAAAGGAAGAGAATCGTCGGCGAAATTTAAGATCAGAAAAAGTAAATATCATAGGACATCTTCATCAAGCCATAAAGAATCTTGACGATGGCGAGCCTGTTAATGAATTTAAGGATGAGGCTAGAAGGGTAGTATATTATGACGAGGAATCGGAAAAATATTTTGTAGAGAATAGTGGTGAGAGGAATTACTTAGGTGTAGGAGATATAGTTTCTGATTATGCTTGGGGCATTAAATATGTTCCCGATGGAGAGATGATAGAACCAGCCTATAGGATTATTGCAAAAAGGATATTAGTAAATGAGGCTAGGAGGGATTTGGAAGTACTCAATGATAGGGAACTGGTTGGTAATGGCCCAGCGGCGAATCATCTCCCGATAGTTATCGAGGAAAAAGTAGTGGCAGAAAAGGGCAAAAAAAGAATGGCAAAAATAGGCTCAAACGTAGGTTATATTGCCGAGGCTGCAGGAAGAGAGTTATTAGCTAGGGTGTCTATTAATAATGATTTAGATTTCGCTGTTTTAAGATCCAGTCTTGTGGAAGATTTTGATTATAAATATGATTTTAAATTAAGATTAAAGAAAAGACTAAGAGGAGTTAAAATAGAAGATGGTCCGGAAGTGGTGGGTAATATTCATAAAGTGGGTGTTCAATTTACCCTTACCCAAGCACGGAATAAGAAGATGCAACAAATAGAGAAGGGAAAGGAGGCAATAAAAAAGCTTCTAGGCGGAGGCTTAAAAAGATTGCCAGTCGACGAAATTATACTTGTGATGATGCCTGTATACGGTCAGATGGTTGAAATATATAATCATTGGCTGGAGCTTGGCAAACCATCTGGTGGGCCGGAGCAGTTTTTGTCTAGAGATCTGAAGGTAAAGCTATTGCAGGAAGTTACTAAGGGATTGGTGGAAATAAAAGATGAGGATATTGAAAGAATATTTCCAAAAGGCGAATAGCGAGAACTAAATCAGAAAACTGCCCGAGGGCAGTTTTTTGATTTAGTTGGCTAGGACGTGGACTACTTTGACCAAACGACGGGAGCCGTCGAATTTCTTCTTCTTGGTAGTGGTGAATTTGACTTTGCCGTCTACTACTGCGTATATTGTATAGTCAGAGCCAAGACGAACACCTTTCCCACCTAGATACTTAGTGCCTCTTTGGCGAATTATAATATTGCCGATCTTTGCAATCTGGCCGTCATGAAGCTTCACCCCGAGGTATTTGGGCTGTGAATCTCGTCCTAGTTGTGTACTACCTATAGCCTTTGTATGCGCCATAGCGGCGAGGGGCCACGAACATTAAAGGTAAATTTTAATAAAGAAGTCCCTTTCTGAACTGCTTCCGAGAGATTTGCTTCTTTGTTGAAATTTACTGGTAACTGGGTCTCGGCCGGACCGAAGGTCCGATGCCGATTAGAGCCAGTTATTAATGTTTGGGGTCGCTGTCGGTTAAATTACAAATGTAGAATATATGGTATCAAGATTATTAAAATTAGTCAAACAATATCAATCCGAACTATTTTTGGGGATTTGTGCCGTGCTAATTTCGATAATTAGCTTTAATTTGGGAAAGATAAATTCCGGCAACTCAAATCCTGTCAAAATTCAGGATAAAGCTAGTGTTTATGATGCTTCTTCAGTAGGCGATGCTCAGGAGGGAATAGCTACTCCTAGCTTTACCCCTTTTCCGAGCCTAAAACCTACAATAGATCCTAAATATTTAGATCCTCGGGTTGTGGCTTCAAAGGCATCAAAATCGCATCTCTATCACTTTACCTGGTGTCCGGGGGCCAAGCAAATAGCTTTAAAAAACCAGCTCTGGTTTAACAACGAGCAAGAAGCAATCCAGACTGGCTACAAACTCGCAAGCAATTGTAAGAAGTAATATAGGGGGGGGCCAGTATACTTGACAGATTCAAGTAAATATTGTATTTTTAATAGTAAATTTAGGGGAGGGGACATGAACCTTAACAAGTTTCTTTGTACAGGGATTTGTGCTTATTTTCTTTTTATCGGCTTAAGCAAAAGACCCGATAAAGAGTGTGTTATTCCAAGTAGTGCGGTATTTCCTTTTGCTGAACAAGAGTTGGATCTGAGCAAAGAGGAGCTCCGGTCGCTCATTCAAACTGCGGTCGACACGATGTACCTTAAGGGCTTCAGATATTTGGGTGATCCCAGAGATTTTGACCATGGACATTTGTTGTATACGACTGAGCAGCCGCTCACTGCTGGTGCAATGCCGCCAGTCGCAGCTATTCTTTACCATACCCAGGAAGATGCATTTGATTATCATATACAACATCCCGGCAGCCGTTTTGACTACGTAGATCGTTGGGCAAGAAATTGGGTCCAGCTGATTCACAGTAAAAAAGTTGGAAATGCTCAAAACTTTGTATTAAAAAATCTCGATTATAATTACGAAATTAATCACTTTACCATACATGAGGATATGCTGGATAATAAACTTATCGGAGTCGAACTATCCCGAGGTTATTCCAAACAATTTCTTTTTGAAGATGTCTCCAGCAAAAATATTCCCTACGAATGTCGAGGGGATAAATCAAACCTGGTATCTATAAGGATTCCTTCGGGAGAGTATAAAATAATCGCACTTCTTGGTAACAAATATTTCTGGCCATATTATGAGAATTACTGGAAGAAAGAGCACGGCATCAAATAAGTAAAATACCCCGCGAGATGGGGTATTTTTATTTGTAGATCTTTTTTAACCAGAACTCGTTTTCCCAATTCCATAGGTCTTTGCAGGCTAAGAAGGCTTTTATGTCATTGTCGAAGGTGGTTAATTCTTTAAGCTCGTATTCTCCTTTCATCGGGCCCCATTGATGATCGCATTTAACTCTCGAGTATTTAATTTCGCCTCTTATCTTTTCTCGACCACCTTTGTCGCGCAAAGTAGCCGGACATTTTAGACACTTTCTAGATTGATCAATCCTGAGTATCCAACGGGTCAAGGAAGGCATATTAGGGTCTTCCTTCAGGGCTTCGATATAGGCTGATGTTTGGATGCTATAATCTCGATAGATTGCCACGGAAGTTTTAACATCCAAGACTCCCAAGACACCGTTGATTTCTGCCAGTATATCCATCGTACCTGCGTAGTGATGCTTTTTAGAAATTACCCGTTCCTCAATCTTGTGGGGGACTATTTCATTTTGATTATAGAAATCCATAAAAGCCGACATGGCAGGCTTGATTGATTCGGGAATAGGTTGGGATTCTTTTTTCAAAATAGATTCTATTGTGTTGTGTACGAGCGTGCCTTCTTCAGCAGATTTGGCCTTAATATCTTCACCGGTCTTAAAATCCGGCAATCCCGCATAAAACTGATACAAAGCTGGCTTGGCTTTGATTCCCACTATTGCCGTAACCCGAGGATACCAAATGCCGTCGACAGTATACCCATTTTCATTCATAAAATCTTCTTTATTTGTATACCACATATTTGACAATAGATTTATTTATCGATATTATATGAATGATGTCGGATGTACATTCTAGTGTATTTCTTCCGACAGGACCCGGCCTGCTAGAGATCCGGACTGCGCCAGCCGCCCTTAACTGGGAATAAGCTGGCGCCTTTTATTTTATATATTTATCCCAGTATTCGAAGAGTTCTTTGGTGGCCCATAGGTCATCGGCGCAATACTGAGCAATGGTAAGATATTTTTTTTCCTTGAAAAGCTCACCGACGTTATCGCCGGTTACACCTTTATCTTTAGAACTTTTAATGCCGAATGCCTGACACCACATGTGAAGGTTCTTTCTTCCTTCACGCATTGCGCCAAAATTAGTGAGCTGGTCATAAAGATCAATATGCATATCTTGAGCTTTGGTAAATCTGTATCCCATTAATTTTTTCGTCGGCTTTATTTTTAAAATTGCCGAGCGGATGGCCAAATATGGACAATCGAAAGCATGGCCGCCAAAGGTGATGAACTGATCGTAGCGTTCGGCTGTTTCCCAGAATTCTTTCAAAACTTCTTTTTCGGAGGTGCAGGGTGTGTATTGAATATCATTTTCTGAATGTTTTTCTAATTTACCAGATGGATCATGAAAATAAACACCGCCCTTATTGGTATCTGGGTTCAAAATCCCGATAGTCACTACCCTGCCTGTAAGAGGGGAGAAGACAAGATCTTCTTTTTTCTTTTCTACCTCTTCAGGATTTTTAGCGAATTCTAAAACAAATTCCCTGGACTTTTTATCCAAAGAGTCGAACTCGACACCGACAGTTTCAATATCAAAAATTAATCTGGTCATACATTGACTTTAAATTAAGTTTACATAAAATACAAGGAGCTCTTGGTATAGATGGGGGGACAATATGAAGACTTATCGGTATGTATATAGATTGTCTGTTCATCGTCTTCTTGATGATAGATATATTATAGAATCCAGGGATAGGTCCTTGATCTTCAGATCCAGCGACCGCTTAACGGCGGTAAAAGATTTACAGCATATTATTCCTAAAGTCAGGGCAAAATATCGATCACGGACAGGAAGGGGGTGCGACGTCCATTCACGAAGACTGGAAGCCGGGAAGATATCAAACGGCAGATTCAAAGTTTCGGCGATTGTTTGGGATATAAGAAATGTTAGCTAAAGGGGCCTAGGGGATAGGCCTTTTTATTTTATCCACATTTTCGGTATTGAAATTTGTGCGACGTTAGGCTAATGTTAAGTCATGACAAAAGAAATCCAAAATTTACCCGGAGACTATATTGCCGGTTTTGTAGATGGTGAAGGCTGCTTCTCTCTTAAATTTAGAAAAGATAAGAAAAAGAATAAACTTGACGGAAAGGTGAGGGAGTATTTTTATTGGGCAGTCGAGTTTGCTATCGTATTGCGCGCCGATGATTCAGACATCCTGAATCTGATTAGAAGTACCTTAAGCTGCGGCCATGTTACTTTTTCTAGCCACCAGGCCAGATTTTCAGTTCAAAATAGTAAAGAGTTGGCCGAGATTATAATACCCTATTTTAGGAAACATCAGTTAAGGGCAAAAAAGAGGGGGGACTTTGAGTTGTGGTCAGAAGCCGTCAAAATACTGGACAACAATAAAGACGGTATATTAAATATAAAAGAAGGCCAGAAGGGATTTATCAAAAAAGATCTTAATAAAGATGATGCCTACGTATTACAAAAAATAAGGCATCAAATGTCTAAGTACAAGTCTAAAAGAAGTAGGGATTTTAGATGGGGGAGGTAGCCCAAGAGTTAACTATAGGAGTGCGCATAATGATGGTTATGCGACATATCCTTGGGAGGAGGACTCCCCTGGCTATTTAATCCAAGAGATGAGGCCTTTGATAATTTGGCTTATTACATCGAGTGTTGTAAGCGTCAGCTGGGCTATAAAAAGAAATACTGTTTTGATTGTGGCTAACGTGCCCTGCTGGGCGGCAGCATCTTTTTTAAGGGTTTGGACGGTTTCCAGGATCTTTTGGATATCATAGCCGGAAGAGCCTGATGAAGGGCTTGGTTGAGTATTGGTGGTACCTGAGGTATCAGTAGCTGCTCCTTGAGTCCCAGGAAGGCTAAATTTTGAGTAGTTGAACCCTTTCATGGCCTGGATGATGTTATTTAGAAGGCCATTGATAGGGCTGAGTACCTTCTGGAGGGCTCCCGAAGTACTAGCGCCAGTGGAAAGGTCTAAATTTGAATTAAAGAGAGAATGTTGTTTTTGAGAATAAGATTGAAAGGGAGTTGTCGTAGGCGATGAAGCCGGAGATCCTGAGACAGTAGTTGAAGGAGCCTCGATACCAGTTGAGTCAGCAAAAATAATGCCAGGGAT
This sequence comes from uncultured Candidatus Saccharibacteria bacterium, assembly GCA_964429675.1. Classification (GTDB taxonomy): domain Bacteria; phylum Patescibacteriota; class Minisyncoccia; order 2-02-FULL-40-12; family GWA2-44-9; genus GWA2-44-9. The sequence continues at coordinate 5,106 of CAYSDF010000021.1, read as the reverse complement.
TAAAATAATAATTCCTAGAGTGGGGATTAGCAACAATTTTACTAATTTGGAGACCATCCTGAAACTCCGTTTGCAGAATCTCAGGAAGGCCTCTGAAATTATACCTAATCCCCTGCCTAGCTTATATAATTACTATACCACAAAATACATCAATGACAAATAATCCTAGTCATTTTTCATGAAGATTGTTGTTTCTTCCCAGAAAACCTTTAGGGCTTTTTTAAATGAGAGTATTGATAATAGGTGTCTCAAGTCAACCAACTCTCGGATAATCCATCCCCAGAATCCCTTAATAGTCATCCCCCACAAATGAGCAACGGCAAATTTGCCTCCAGTCGGTGCTATCCAAGTGTCATATGCCGGTTTGTACGGCTGCAATTTTTTATTTTTAATTAAATTGTAAATATTATTTGCAGCAACTTTACCCTGATTGCCGGCTATATAAGCCATAGCGGGAATCGGCTTGTGGGTGGCAGGGTCTATAAATTCGACATTGTCCCCTATTGCGAATATATTCTCATGGCCAGTAGCAATAAGATTGCTGTTGACTATAACTTTGCCCTTGTTCAAAGTTAATCCCTTGATATTTTGTAATATTTTATTGGGCTGGATTCCTGCCGTCCAAATAATCATATCTCCAGACATCGTGTGGCCGTCTCTTAATTTTACAAAGCCTGAACCCACTTCTTCTATCGGCGAATTTGCCATTAAAACAACTCCTAGATTAGTCAGCCTTTTTTCAATCATTTGACGCTCTTTTTCGGAGACCATAGGCAAAATCTTAGGACTGGCTTCAAATAATGTGATAATAGTGCAGCCGCGATCCATGCGGCATCTGTTGGCTATGTTTTTAATACAGCAAGACAATTCTGCCCCCAATTCGATACCAGTAAAGCCAGCACCGATAATAAGAATTCTGACGGGGAGGTTTTTCTTACCTTGGGAAGCTTTTTCGAGAAGATCGTTAATAGTCTCGTTTACCATCAAGCCATCGGTGAGGCTCTTGAATTGATAAGTATATTCCATCACCCCGGGAATTCCAAAGTCAGTTGGCTGGCTTCCAAATCCAAGAACAAGGTAGTCGTAATCAAGTTCATTCTCGCCTTTTGTGATTACTTTTTGATTTTTAAGATCTATTTCGGCAACTTCAGCTTGAACAAAATTTATTTTTTTATTTTCAAATATATCTGCAAAAGGAATACAGATCGTTTTCTTCATTTTCACGGCAAACGGATCCCGTTCCATGCCATAAACAGAAGCCACCTCGTATAAGTCGGGCACAAATAGATGGTAGCTGTTTTTGTCGATAAGAGTTATCTCAGTCTCATCTCTGAGCTTTTTTTCTAGATCTAAAGCCGTTCTTATTCCCCCAAATCCCCCACCTAATATGAGAATTTTAACCATACTAATATTATATCATATTTGAAGTAAGTCTCCCCGGGGACTTACTTAGCCGCTGATTATTACCCTTGCGATACTATATATTTCTCTCAGCTTATATTTGGTTGAGAAGCTAATATCTTTACCGTTCGGGACGTATGGATCGCGCATGGAATAGTTCCCACCCTGGCCGCTTACGAGAACGACGAAATGCGTGCCGCCGTAGGCTCTTAGGCCTACAATCACCGGATTGCCCGTTGCCAAGACGGCATCAATTGCAGCTGCTGTCCGGGTAGCCGTCACGCCATAGACATTGATAGTAGAAAGAAGGAAGGCGGGGTAGTATGAGGCAAAGTTGCTTGAGTTTGAGTTGATGGTCACGGGTGTCACGTCGTGATAACCGTAATGAGTCATTACCATAGCCATAGCGGTTACTAAGCACCCATCGCTGGCAAGTGTATACTTTGTACCGTTAAGAGGCTGGCCGCCCCAGGCCATATCTCGTTGATTATAATAACAACCCCAAGGGTCGCAGATGGTTTGATGCGGCAGTAGCTGTGCGCCTCCGGCGTTCTGGGTGAATGCCGAATAGCTATCGAGTTCTTTCTTGGCTGCGGCAAGCAGTTTTTGATAGTTTGATTCTTGTTTTTTTGTTTGGGATAAAAGCTGGCTTTTGGATAGCACAGTTGCGGTCAATGATTGTTGCTGGGAAGCAAGAGATTTTTTTTGTGCTGAAAGTGCATCTTGTTTCTGTTGTACGGATAACTGAACATTCGCCAATGACGCTTCTTGTGTCTTCAGAGATTCCACCTTTTTTATAGTAGCTTCCTGGGATTGGATTACGGCATCAAGATCGCTCCAGAACTGGGAGATTGTTTTTGATGATAATATTGATACGAGGAGTGATTCTCCGTCGGATTGCTGAATATTTTGCAAATACCTGGCCAGAGCCTCTTTGTCTAGGATAATTGTCTGCTGCGTATCTGTGATTTGCCCTCCAAGTTGCTGAATCTGAAGCTGAGTGGCATTTATCTGATGTTGTGTAACGGCCACTTGAGCCTGGACTTTATTCCGTTGAAGATCAAGCGCGGTAATTGCAGCTTGAAGAGTTTTTTTATCTGCACCAATCTGCTGGAGCGCGGCTTGGTATGCTGCTATCTTCTGATTAAGTGCGGCGATTTGCTGGTTATCTGCGTCTATCTGTGCTTGGAGGTCTACGGTTTGAGCAATAGTAATCCCAGAAAACAAAATTATAGCGCCTATAATTGACAAAGGCAGCAGTTTATATATAGTTCTTTTAACTCTGTTATTTAAAATCATAGGTGGTTGAAGTTGGAGCAAAGATTTAGCCGTTTTGTATTGAAAGTCCAGCTTGGGATCCGATATGGTGCTATATATCTGGCCTGGGCAGTTCTGGCTGTAATTCTGTTCATTTTGCTGGGGCGGTTCTTTCCCTTTATGAATTTACCCGTTCATAAAAATGAGCGAGGTCCCATTCTGCTACTTTTTTATTACATGGTCATATGGGCACCGGTGGTGGAAGAACTTATCTTCAGGCTTATTCCTATATACCTAACTCTGGCGTTTACTTCCAATAAGCATATCCTGTGGTCTGTTATTTTCCTAGTTTCCTGTATATTTGGTTATCTGCATGGCTCTTGGCATCACATATTTATACAAGGTTTTGGAGGAATCATGTTTTCCAAAGCTTTTTTGAAAGGCGGTCTAGGAGCTTCCATAAGCGCTCATATGTTTGTTAATCTAGTGAGCTTTGTTTTGATTATAATTAATTCTCAAGGGCTCTAGATATCCTGTCTAGAGTTTTTTGTTTACCTAAGGCCAAGGCAATGTCTACCGGATCGGGAGATTTTTCTTTGCCAGTCAGAGCCGCCCGCAATGGCCAGTATACTAATCCCCTATCCCCCAGATTTTCGCTTAGCTTATCTAACCCTTGCCGTAAGATCTCATTTTTAAAATCAATTTTTTCAAGCAATTTTTTAACTTCTCCCAATGTCTCAACAGATTTTTCTAATGTTGATTTTTTCCATTTCAATAATCCCTTATCATACTTTGGCTCTTTCCAGAAATAATCAAAATTGCTGACATCGCTTAATTTTTCAAGACGTTCAGTCACTAATAGCACTGCTTGATCTGGTAATTCTTCGATGCCCGCCAGTTGTTTAAATGTTTTGGTGTCTAGACCTTTTATATATTGTGAATTAATCCAATTTAATTTTTTAACATCAAATATCGCCCCGGATTTATGGACTTTTTTTAAATCAAACTCCTCAGCCATTTTTTCTTTGGTGAGGATCTCTTTGCTATATGTGTATCCAAGGTAGCCCATAAAATTTAATAATGACTCGGGCAGGTAATCCTTCTTATATTCAATAACGGCTGTTGCTCCATGGCGCTTAGAAAGTTTTGATTTATCCGATCCAAGTATGAGGGGCAAATGAGCAAATATCGGCGGTTTCATGCCCAGGGCATCATATATCAGTAATTGCTTTGGAGTATTTGAAATATGATCTTCGCCCCGGATAACGTGCGATATCTTCATGTCTATATCGTCAGCTACAACCGCAAAATTGTATAAAGGAACTTCCAGATCTTTAGCTAGGCTAAAATCCCCAAGAAGTCTTTTTTCCCATTCTATCTTGCCCCTGATCTCATCTTCAAAACTGATTAATTCCGTGGAGTTTTCGTCCACCGCCAATCTAATGATCCCGGGCTGGTTTTCTCGTTTTGGGGCTGGCCCTTGAAACTTGTGTTCGCAAATGTGGCGCGGGGCCTCCTTCTTAGCCATCTGTTCCTTTCTCTCAGATTCCAACTCTTCCTGGGTATGATAGCACCAAAAAGCCTTGCCAGACTTAAGCAATATTTCCAAATAGTCCGCATACATATTAAGACGTTTAGATTGATAAAAAATTTCCCCGGGCCATTTTATCCCGAGCCAGGAAAGACCCTGAATGATATCTTCCTCGTATTTCTTTTCGGAGCGTTCCAGGTCGGTATCCTCGATTCTTAATATAAAATCTCCTCCATGTTTTCTGGCAAAAAGCCAATTAAAAAAAGCGGTACGGGCGGTACCGATATGAAGGTAGCCGGTGGGGCTGGGAGCAATTCGGACTCTGACTTTTGACCCTTTTTCCATAATCAAATTATATCCTAAAAAGTAGATAAAACAAACCCTCAGCATTGCCATTTTACTTTTAGAGTATACTATTAAGTTGATGTACATAATCGAAGTAATTCCTCTTACAATATTACCCGCCAACGTCCCCCAATTCTTAACTTATTTTTTTGACAGGAAATTAGAAAAAGGGTCGGTAGTAGAGGTTTCTGTCGGAAGCCGGAAATTAAATGGTGTGGTGCTTTCAGCTATTCCGCTAGAGCAGCAGAAAATAATCCTCAAAAATTATGACTTTCAGTTAAAGAAAATAAACAAAGTCGTTGAAGAGAGGGCTTTAGTAAGTGAAGTTGAGTTTAAAATCGCTGGATGGATTTCTCAGAATTATTATGCCCCTTTGGGCTATTCGTTGAAAACCGTATTACCAGCTTTTTTCCTGAAGAATGAGTACTCGCCTGTCTGGGAGGTAGACGATTTGACTAAAGAATTTTCAGGGAAAAAATCCCGTCCCCTTTTACTTCTGACGAGAGCGAAAGATGTTCTTAATAATGCCGCACCTTTTATAAAAGAAACTTTAAAAAATAAAATGCAGGTTT
>CAYSDF010000020.1:0-15098 GCA_964429675.1 uncultured Candidatus Saccharibacteria bacterium | reverse complement strand
TATTGAAGAATTGGAGAATTTAAAATAAATTATTCCCTTCCTCTTGTCATTTATGTGGCAAGAGATAAGGTAGTAATTAAGAAATGGTATTTATCCGGCAATAGTTTGAAAAGTTCACGGAAGTGAGAACATTAAACTATCCGGTTTATAAAAATACATTCTTAACGCAACCTTAATTGATACAGATTGGTTTTAAACATAAGTAAAACCACTTAAATAGGCAGATAAAAAGATTTAGCTTGCTAATGCCGGCTGAGTCCGGATTTTTTTTGAGAAAAAATGAATCCCGAACGAAGTAGCCCTAACGGGTGAAACGAACGGGGTTATAGATATAACAATATTAGTTCTTCGCACGTAGCTGGATTGTCCAGACTGCGAAGCAGCTACTTCGTACGGGATGAAATTCATATTAGGTAAAAAATTAGGAATGAGTCAGATATATGATGAAAAAGGAGAAGTCGTTCCGGTGACGGTTGTTGAGGCGGAACCAAATACAGTCGTCCAGATAAAGAATAAAGAAAAAAATAAATATGAAGCGGTTCAGGTTGGTTTTGGCACAAGAAAAGAAAAAAATGTCGCCAAACAACAGAGAGGACATTTCAAAGATTTGGGTAATTTCGCAGTTTTAAAAGAGTTCAGATTTGATAAGAAAGGTAGAACATCAAGAGGTGAAGAACAGGAAAATATCGATTCAGCCAATTTAACTGTAGGTCAAAAAATAGACGTTTCAGTTTTTGCTCCCGGTGATGCTGTTAAAGTTACCGGCATGACCAAGGGTAAAGGATTTCAAGGAGTTGTTAAGAGGCACGGTTTTCATGGCGGATGGGGCAGTCACGGCCATCATTCCGTATTGCGTCACGCCGGATCAATCGGACAAAGATTCCCACAGCACACCTTAAAAGGTATGAGAATGGCCGGACGAATGGGAAATGATAAAAGCACCATGAGAGGTTTGAAAGTTGTAAAAGTTGATCAAGAGAACGGATTTTTAGCCGTAAAAGGAGCTGTCCCGGGAAATAACGGGGGATTAGTTATGATTCAGTTACAATAATTATATGAAGCTTCCATTATACAACCAGCAAGCTGAAAAAGTCGGACAAGTTGATCTCTCAGATCAAGTTTTCGGCTTGGAAATGAATGCTGATTTATTGCATCAGGTTGTAACATCCCAGAATTCAAATAAAAGACAGAATTTAGCCCATGCTAAAGGGAGAAGCGAAGTTCGTGGCGGAGGCAAAAAGCCATGGCGCCAAAAAGGAACAGGACGAGCCCGACACGGTTCAACCCGATCACCAATTTGGAAAGGCGGAGGAGTAACCCACGGTCCTACTAAAGAAAAAGATTTTAAGAAAAAAATAAACAAGAAAATGGCAAAGAAAGCTTTGTTTGTCGCCTTGTCATCAAAGGCCAGAGACGGCCAGGTCATTGTCTTGGATGATATCAAGATTTTAAACAGGAAAACCAAAGAAATGGCAGCTATAACAAAGGCCATGACTAATTTGATAACCGAAAAGACTCCTCAGTCGATGCTTATCATTATTCCCGAGAAACACGATGATATCAAAATTGTTACCCGCAATCTGCCCAAAATCGAAGTTTCAGAATCAAGAAATTTAAATGCGGCTTTGGTTTTGAGTAAGAAATACCTTTTGATGACCAAAGAGTCGGTAAATTATTTTAATAAATAAAGAAAATGGCTATTTTTAATAAAACAAAAGACAAAAAGAAGAAAGATATAAAAGCTGAAGACGAGACTGTAAAGCAGGAGGAAGCCGTATCGGGCGTAGTTTTGTCTGATAAAATGTTGTCGGAAAACTCAGATGCCCACAGAATTCTTAAGAACTTTTATATCAGTGAGAAATCAGCCGCCGGTGCCGCTTTTAACCAGTATGTATTCAAGGTTTTTAAAGATGCTAATAAGCCCCAGATAAGAAGCAAGGTTGAGAAGCTATTTAATGTAAAAGTAAAAGATGTGAAGATTTTAAATATGCCTGAAAAGAGAAAAGATTTAGGAAGGCACCCGGGTTTTAAATCCGGATTTAAAAAAGCGATCGTAGTTTTGGAAAAAGGACATACGATCGAGCAAGCCAAAGCATAAATAATAGATAGAGCATGAAATATTATAAACCAACAACGCCATCCAGGCGACATATGATAGGAGCAGATTTCTCTCAATTGACCAAGATTGAGCCTTTGAGGCGCTTGCAGGAAGATATCAGAAAATCTGGAGGAAGAAATAATCAGGGAAGAATCACCTCCAGTCATCGCGGCGGCGGAGTAAAAAGGGCATACAGAGTCATAGATTTTAAACAAGATAAATTAGATGTACCGGCCCAGGTCTTTGCATTGGAGTACGATCCAAATAGAAGCGCTCGAATAGCCAGACTTCACTTTCCAGACGGAGACAAAAGATATATACTAGCCCCTCAGGATTTAAAGGTTGGGGACACAATAATTACTGCTGAAAAAACTACCCTAAGACCCGGAAATAGAATGAAGCTTAAGAATATTCCCCAGGGTTCGATTGTTCATAACGTCGAAGTTTTTCCTGGCGGAGGCGGAAAGATGGTCAGATCAGCCGGTAGCGGAGCTACGGTTCTGGCTAATGAGGGCGGATATGTTCAGTTAGTCATGCCTTCATCGGAAATGAGAATGGTTTCTGAAGAGGCTTATGCTTCAATAGGAAACGTATCAAACTATGAACACAGTTCTATTGTTTCCGGTAAGGCCGGGAGATCACGATGGTTGGGCAGAAGACCGAAAGTCAGAGGTACGGCAATGAATCCTGTTGATCACCCACATGGAGGAGGAGAAGGAAGACAGGGTCGGGGAACCAGACGCCCAAAGACCGCAACCGGAAGAATAACAGGAGGAGTTAAGACCAGAAATAGGAAGAAAAAATCAAATAAATTTATAATTCGCAGACGTATTAAATAAACATCGACCCTATTGGTCGCCGGCGCGTGTCCCCATTGCCTCTCTCGGAATCAGTAAGACAGGGAGAATGGCAACGGGGCCCCTCGCGGGCGACCATAATGGGTCCCTCGATGCAATATGAGTCGATCACTTAAAAAAGGACCTTATGTAGACGAAAAATTGCTTAAGAAAATAGGCAAGGTTAAGGTTGGAGATAAAACTGTTATCAAGACTTGGGCCAGAAGTTGTACGATTATTCCTGAGATGATAGGTTTTACATTCGGAGTTCATAACGGCAGAGTTCATATCCCGGTATTGGTTACTGAAGATATGGTTGGCCATAAGCTTGGTGAATTTTCACATACCCGTAAGTTCATAAGGCATGGAGGCCGAATGCAGAGAGAAATGGAAGCTGCCCAGAAACAAAAAGATATAGATGCCGCCCAGGCAGCTAAAGCCGTACCGGCTGAAGCGGCAGCAGGAGCACCTAAGAAATAATTAGAATAATTTATGTCAGAAGTTAATGCAAAATTAAACGGATTAAGAATTGCCCCCAGAAAAGTTAGGGCGGTTGTTAATTTGCTTAAAGGCAAGAATGTCGTAGATGCTTTGGGGCAGTTAGAGTATATGATAAAAAAGCCTTCCGTCGGCCTAATAAAGCTTTTGAATTCAGCTATTGCCAATGCAGAAAATAATTTCAGTATGGTTAAAGAGAATTTGTATATCAAAAGATTTATCGTTAACGAAGGAGTGAAGCTAAAGCGCTTCAGAGCTAAGGGATTTGGCCGGGCAGCTGCAATTCAGAAGAAGACCAGCCATATAGAAGTTGTTTTAGATGAAAGAGAGCCGGGCTTAAAAAGAAGCAAAGCTAAGGTGCAGGAAGCTAAAGTAAAAGAAACCGGCCGGGACGAATCAAAGAAAACGAACCAGGGCGATGATAAAAAACCGGAGATTAAAAGAGAGATAGGGTCGAAGAGAGGAGTAATCAGCCAGGCTAGAAAATTATTTCAAAGAAAGTCAGTCTAATATTACATAAATGGGACAAAAGATATCACCAATTTCATTACGATTAGGCATTAACAAGGACTGGTTGTCCCGCTGGTTTGGCGGCCGAAAATATGTCGCTTATTTGAAGGATGATTTGATTGTCAGGAAATACTTGGAATCTAAATTAAAGAACATGAGCATTGATAGGATTGAGCTTGAAAGAGGGACTGATGCTTTGAGTGTTATTATCCATACTGCCCGGCCCGGTCTTCTAATAGGACGCGGCGGCGGCGGAGTGGAAGATTTAAAGATTGCAATCCGCAAATTACTTAAGGCAAAGGTAGCAGTTCGTATTGAGATTCAGGAAGTAAAGAGCCCGGAATTATCGGCCAATGTTATGGCAGAATCAATAGTCGAACAGATAGAAAAGAGAATTCCGTTCAGGAGAATTTTAAAGCAGACGCTTTCTAAAATACTGGCAAATAAGGGAGCCGGCGGAGCTAAAATCCAGATGGGCGGACGTTTAGATGGCGCTGAGATAGCCAGATCAGAGCATTTGGAGCAAGGCAATCTACCGCTTCAGACTTTGAGGGCAAATATAGATTATGCCAAGGCAACAGCACATACCACATTCGGAACAATCGGGATTAAGGTGTGGATTTATAAAGGAGAAATATTTAAGGATTTGTCCGAGAGCCCTTAGGCGATTGGTAACAAATACTTACCCCGCCCCATCTGGGCTGATAGTGAGTGATACCACAAGGTAGAGCCGCTAGGCGGCTTACGCCTCTAGTGTGTATATAAATCAAATTATGATTCCAGATGAGGCGGGGTGACGAGTTTTGTAATAGCTCAGCTACTATAAGGCTCGTAAATCTTCGCTAACAAAATCGTCATGTTACAACCCGCAAGAATACATCATTCGAAAGTCCATAAAGGGAAATTAAAATCACGCGCCTCAAGAGGAGTGGAGTTGAGCTTTGGGACATTCGGTTTAAAGGCCGAGCAGTCCTATTGGATCAAGTCCAATCAATTGGAGGCAGCAAGAAAAGTAATGTCCCGATTTGTTCAAAGAGGCGGAAAGATATGGACCAGAGTTTTCCCGGATAAGCCAAGGACATCAAAAAGCGCTGAAGTAGGCATGGGAGGCGGAAAGGGAGCCCTTTCTCACTTCATAGCTGCCGTAGAAGCCGGAAAGATAATATTCGAGATCGACGGAGTTTCAGAAGCTGATGCCAGAGAAGCAATGAGATTGGGCGCTCATAAGCTGCCGTTAAAAACAAGAATAGTTAAGAGGCCTTAAATATATGAAAGCATCTGAATTAAAAGAAAAAACAGTCATAGAATTGCAGGATTTATTAAAAGAGCTAAAGGCCAAGATTCTTAAGCTGCGATTTGATTTGGCTGATAAGAAAGTTAAGGATTTCAGCCTGATAGAAAAAGCAAAAAGAGATATAGCCAGGATCTTAACTGCTATGAAGCAATTAAATCAAACAAAATAAAATGGAAAATAATAACAAAAATTTCGTGCCTACAGTCAGACAGACAAAACCGAGAATGATCAAGGGAACTGTAGTTTCCGATAAGATGATGAAAACCGCCGTGGTTCAGGTTTTGCGATTGAAGAAGCATCCCAAGTACAAGAAATATTATAAAGTAAGCAAGAAATTCAAAGCCCATAACCCTGATAATCAATACCATACCGGAGATAAGGTTGTCATGCAGGAGACAAAGCCGATGTCCAAGGATAAAAGATGGATAATAGTCAGCAAAGCTGACAAATCCTAAGTTCTAATATCTAATTTCTAAATTTTAGGAATTAGATCAATTAGGACTTAGAAATTTTAAAGATATGTTGCAATTAAGATCAATAGTAAATGTGGCAGATAACACCGGGGCCAAAAAGGTCGGGGTTTTTAAAGTTATCGGAGGTTCCAAAATGAGATATGCCGAATTAGGTGATATCGTCGTTGTCTCGGTAAAGGTTGCTGAGCCCAGAAAAGCGGTAAAGAAAAAAGATGTCTTAAGAGCCGTTGTCGTAAGACAGAGAAAGCCTTTCCGAAGAAAAGACGGGACTTATATCAGATTTGATGACAATGCCGTAGTGATATTAGATGGCAAAGAACCAAAGGGTGGTAGAATTTTCGGTCCCATACCAAGAGAGATAAAGGAGCGAGGTTTTAATACGATAGCTTCATTAGCAGAAGAAGTGGTCTAATCCCGTTAGAAATATCAAGCAATTATGAAAATATATATTAACTACAAAATAAACTCAGCTAGCCACCGTATTGAAGCGGTGGACGGTTTGTATTATTTCTAACGGGATGAAAATAAAAAAAGGCGACAATGTAATAATGTTATCCGGAAAGGATAGGGGAAAGAAGGGAAAAGTAACCCTGGTTTTTCCAGATGGCAATAAGCTTCTTGTTGAAGGTTTAAATTTGGTTAAAAAGCATCTTCGACCTAAGAAGCAAGGGCAGAAAGGGCAGGTCGTATCAAAAGAAAGGGCGGTAAGCGCATCGAGTGTGGCAATGATATGTAAATCATGCGGTAAGCAGACCAGGCTCGGATACAAAGTTTCCGCCATAGGCGGATCCGCCTCCGGCGGAGAAGGTACGGCAAAGATGAGAATTTGCAGAAAATGCGGAGCAGAAACATAAAAACCGCTATGAGCGGTTTCGAAGGGAATTGACGATGACTAGAAGAAGAATATATGGCCATGAAAGAGTCAGTAGAAAGATAAATCGTAGAGGACGATCGCCATGCGAGTTTGCTGCTACCATAATACCAAAAAGCATAACAATAAAAGAAAGAACTGCATAAATCAAAACTGCCCAAAAAATCATAAGTCACCTTTGTAAAATATCAAAACTTGTGATAGAATAACGAACCAATATAAATATGTCAAGTTTATTAGAACAATACAGAAAGAAAATAGCTCCTGCCCTGCAGAAGCAGTTTGATATTAAAAATGTCATGGCCGTGCCAAAGGTGGTTAAGGTTGTTATAAACGTCGGTATTGGAAAAATGGTTAAGGATGATAAATTTATCGCCAAAGCTCAGAAAGACTTAGCGGCACTATCAGGCCAGAAGCCGGTTTTCCGAAAGGCCAAGAAATCAATATCCGGGTTTAAATCAAGAGAAGGAACTAATATTGCCATGATGGTTACCTTGCGTGGCAAGAGGATGTATGATTTTATGGACCGGTTGATTCATGTTTCTTTGCCCCGATCCAAGGACTTTAGAGGTATCGATGTAAAGAACGTAGATTCCAACGGCAGTTTGAATATGGGATTAAAGGAACATAGTATTTTTCCGGAAGTTACCTATGAAACATTGAAAGATATATTCGGACTGGAAGTTACTGTGGTAACTAATGCCAAGAACAGGGAGAGGGGAATAGAGCTTTTTAAATTAATGGGCTTTCCGTTAAAGAAAAATAAATAAATTATGGCTAAGCAATCAACAATCGCACGATCAAATAAGAAACCCAAATATCCGTCCAGGGCTGTTAATCGTTGCTTTCTCTGCGGCAGAAAAGGTGGCTATATAAGAAAATTTGGTTTATGTAGAATTCATTTCCGGGAATTGGCTAGTGCTGGCCTTCTGCCGGGAGTTAAAAAATCATCATGGTAAACGATCCAATATCAGACATGTTAATAAGAATAAAGAATGCTCAGATGGTAAGACATGAGCAAGTTTCGATGCCCTTTTCAAAGGCCAAGTTTACCATAGCCAATATACTCAAGGCAGCAGGGTTTATTTCCGAAGTCGAACGAAGTAAAAAGAAAGCCAAAAAAACCGAGCATGATTATCTTGACCTGACTTTAAAGTATGACAACGGCGTCGGAGCTATAAACGATTTTAAGATAATAAGCCGGCCTTCCCGCCATATGTATATACAGGCAGACAAGATAAAACCGGTCCGTTCCGGGTATGGAATAGCGGTAATTTCAACGTCTAAAGGAATAATGAGTTCTAAAGATGCCAAGAAAAATAACTTAGGTGGAGAAATAATGTTTGAAGTCTACTAAAATACATGAGTAAGATCGGCAAAAAAATAATCCAAATTCCCAAGGGAGTAGAAATCCATCAGAAAGATGGACAGGTTTTGGTTAAAGGTCCCAAGGGTGAATTAAAGATGAATTTGCCTAGCAGTATTTTAGTTAGTATAGATGCAGGAATAGTAACTTTGAAACCAAACGCAGATCAGAACAGAACCAAGGCCGAGAGGAATTCTCCATGGGGATTGTCCCGTGCTTTAATTCAGAATATGATTACCGGGGTTACTGAAGGGTTTGAGAAAACCTTAGAATTTGAAGGAGTAGGATACAAAGCCAATATCAAAGGAAATGATTTGGAATTAAACCTTGGTTTTTCCCATTCGATAACGATCAAGGCTCCCGCGGGCATTACTATAAAAGCTGAAAAGAACGTCATCAAGATCAGCGGTATTGATAAGGAGTTAATTGGTCATGTCGCTGCAGAGATAAGATCAAAGAGAGAGCCCGAGCCTTATAAGGGCAGCGGAATCAGATATAAGGGTGAAATAATTAAGAAAAAAGCAGGCAAGAAAGCTGCAACAACTGCTTAATAATAAACATCGACCCTATTGGTCGCCGGCGCGCGTCCCCATTGCCTCTCTCGGAAGCAGTAAGACAGGGAGAATGGCAATGGAGCCCCTCGCGGGCGACCATAATGGGTCCCTCGATGCAAATGGATAATAATAAATCAAAAAATTTACATAGAATTACTCGTCATAAGAGGGTAAGGGCAAAGATTACCGGGACCGCTAAAGTGCCTAGAATTTCTGTTTTTAGAAGTAGCAAAAATATCTTTGTTCAGTTTATCGATGATGTCGCCGGCAAGACTCTGCTCAGCAATTCTTTAAAATCTAAAGATAAAACAAAAGGCAATAAAACTTCCGTTGCTGGAAAAATCGGTGAGATGTTGGCTAAGAAAGCCCAGGAAGCAGGAATAAAACAGGGAGTTTTTGATCGCGGAGGATTCAGGTATCATGGCAGAGTTAAAGCTCTTGTCGAGGGTTTGCGCCAAGGCGGTATAAAAATTTAAATATATGGAACCAACTAATACAATAAATAATCCTACTCCGCTTCCCGCAGCCCATGTGCCTAATCCCAATAATCAGCGGGGAGGTTTTGGCGGTGGAAATAGCGGCGGTTTTAATCCTAATACCGGACGAAAGAGGAGATCCGGAGGTCCGGGTGGAGACAGAAGAGGCAGAGGAGGGCCTAATGATGCCAGGTCTGAATACGATCAGAAAGTGATTGACCTTGCCCGTGTTACCAGAGTCACCAAAGGCGGTAAGCGCTTTAGTTTTAGAGCGACTATAATAATAGGCGATGCGAAGGGCAAAGTGGGAATGGGAATTGGCAAAGGAAAGGATGTTGCCCAGTCGGTTCAGAAAGCTTTCAATAAAGCTAAAAAGAATTTGATCACCGTAGCTACTGTAAAAGGATCTATTCCTTATCAGGTAGAGGCAAAATACAATAGCGCCATCGTATTGTTAAAGCCTGCCCGTGGTGGAGTAAAGGCCGGCGGACCAGTTCGTGTGGTAGCTAAAATGGCCGGAATAACAGCTTTAACCGGAAAATTGCTTGGAAGAACCAATAATAAGATAAATATTGCCATGGCTACCCTAGAAGCTTTGAAGAAATTAAAATTGAAGAAATAATTTTATATGGATTTAAGTAAATTAAAACCAAATACCCCAAGAAAGAACAGAAAGAGAGTCGGAAGAGGAGGCAAGCGTGGTACCACTTCCGGTAAAGGAACTAAGGGTCAGAAATCGCGAGCCGGTGCAGGTGTTAAACCTGGTTTTAGAGGTGGAGACAGCAGGCTTTGGCAGTTATTTCCAAAACAGCGGGGCGCTTCAAAAAAGCCGGGCGGTTCCAATCCTCATCCCAAGCATAGATATTTTCAGCTTAGGCATGATAAGCCAGAAGTTTTGAATCTGGGATTTTTTAATCAATTTGATGAAAAAGTAATAACGCCCAATATGCTTATGGAAAAGGGGCTAGTAGGAAATTCAAAGAACGGCTTGAAAATTCTTGGCGGCGGAACACTTACAAAAAAAATTAACCTGCAAGGATTCAAATTATCTAAATCGGCCGAGGCCAAGGTTTTAAAGGCAGGCGGTACTATTAAATAAGCGTCGAAGAATATGAACAAAATTCTCCAAATTTTTAAAAGACCCGAGCTAAGAAACAAGGTTCTGTTTATCCTTGCTCTGTTGGTCATCTTCAGACTAGTTTCTAATATTCCGATCCCGGCTATAGATTCTTCAAAACTGAAGGATTTCTTAGCTCAGAATCAATTCTTCGGGTTGATCAGTACCTTCACCGGAGGATCTCTGTCTGCCCTTTCAATAGGAATGTTGGGCTTAGGTCCTTATATTACCTCGTCTATTATCATGCAGCTTTTAACCATGATTTTTCCTTCTCTTGAGCAGATGTATAAATATGAAGGAGAAGCCGGGCGAATGAGATTCAATCAGTATTCGCGTTTCTTAACCGTGCCCCTGGCTATTCTTCAAGGCTATGGATTCTTGGTCTTACTATCTCGTCAAAATGTCATAAGCAATCTCAGTCTTATGGATTGGGTGGCGACCTTGATAGTGGTTACTGCCGGAAGTGTATTTTTCATGTGGCTTGGGGAATTGATTTCAGAGAAAAATCTTGGCAATGGCGCCTCACTTTTAATCTTAGCCGGTATAGTAGCCCGCTTTCCAAACAGTATTAAGCAAGCAGCTTTTTCATACACCTCCAATGATATATTTACATATATAGGATTGATTGTTGTTGCTCTGATTGTTATCGTAGGGGTTATTTATATTTCCGAAGCTCAGAGAAATATTCCTGTAAACTACGCTAGAAGAGTGCGTGGATCTAAAGTATATGGCGGCGTCTCTACTTATCTGCCAATGAGAGTCAACAATGCCGGCGTTATCCCGATTATCTTTGCTCTGTCGATTCTTCTTTTCCCGGGTATGATTGCTAATTTTTTGGCCGGTTCCAAGATCGCCTTGCTTTCAGGCGTAGCCTCTTCTGTTAATTCATTTCTTCAAAATCAGTTTTGGTACGCGACCTTCTACTTTATCTTGGTTGTTGTTTTCACATATTTCTACACAGCAGTTACCTTTGATCCCAAATCAATTTCAGAGAATGTTCAGAAACAGGGAGGATATATTCCCGGGATTCGACCCGGACCGATGACGGCTCAGTTTCTTACACACTTATTAAACAGAGTTACATTAGTCGGCGCTATTTTCTTAGGAGTCATTGCCATCTTGCCTAATATTGTTCGTGGCGCTACCGGTATCACTGCTTTTCAGGTTGGAGGTACATCCATATTGATCGTTGTTTCAGTGGCACTTGAGATCATGAAACAAGTCGATGCGCAGTTAAGTATGTATGAATACTAATCCTGATTTTGTCTTTGGACTCTCGATGTACGAATACTAAATATTTTTCAAAAAGCCCCTAGAGAGGAGCTTTTTGTTTTTTATAAGATATCTGTTAATATCAAATTATGGAATTATCTAAGAAATTTATATTCTTTATGGGTCCAGTTGGTTCAGGAAAGGACACGCAAGCTGCTATTTTGATGGCTAAAATAGGCTTCAATTTTTTTACTACCTCTAAGGCTCTTGAGGCCAAATTTAGAAATGCTAAGCCAGAAGATCCAGACTACGAAGACATGCTTAAGGAAAAGAAAATGTGGGAAGAGGGAGAACTCTTAACTCCAAGCTGGGTGTCAAAGGTAGTAGGTAGAGCGATTGAAGATATTATGAGTAGCGGCGCTAGAGGAATAATATTTTCCGGTTCTCCTAGGACTCTTCCAGAGGCTGAAAATTTAATCCCTAACTTAGAGGCCAAATATGGCAAAGATTCCATGCTTATTTTTAAGCTCCATGTTTCCGGAGATGTATCAATAGAAAGGAATAGTCAAAGATTATATTGCGAGTATGGTCATCCAATACATCCAGAGGTAGCTAAAAATAATCCAACAACATGTCCTGATGACGGAGGCAAAATTATCAAAAGAGCGTTGGATAAGCCCGATGTAATTAGGGTTAGGTTGGGAGAATATGATAATAGAACCATTCCGGCGATAGAATTTATGACAAAAAGAGGGATCGAATTAAAAGATATTCCGGGAGAGCAAACTATAGATGAAGTTGCTCAAAGTGTCTGGAAAGAATTACAAGAACATATAGTTCACCCCGTTAAATAATTTTAAATTTACTATGTTTTACTACGTGTATATATTAAAATCTATTCGGGACAGTAAATTTTACATAGGCTCAAATCTTATTTAACAGGGTAAATGATTAATATCAAAACAAAAAAAGAAGTTGAGATAATGAAAGAGGGTGGAGCAATTCTGGCCAAGATTTTACAAGAGATGGAAGAAAATGCTAAGCCTGGAGTCGCCACTGATTATTTGGATAAGCTCGCCAAAGAGCTTATTTTTAAATATGGCGCTAAGTCGTCTTTCCTTGGATATGATAATTATCCGGCCGTGTCATGTATCTCGTTGAACGAAGAAGTAGTTCATGGCTTACCGTCAGAAAGAAAATTAAAAGAGGGCGATGTCTGTAAGCTTGATTTCGGAATTTTATACAAAGGTTTTCACACTGACTCTGCGGTTACGGTTTTAGTAACTAAAGAAAATAAAATCTCTAATGTTTTTAAAAAAGATTTATCTGAGAAAAGAAAATTAATAAAAATTACTAAGCAAGCACTGGAAATAGGGATATCGAAAGCCCGAGCCGGTAATACGGTAGGGGATATCGGCTGGGCGGTGCAAAAATTCGTTGAGCTCGAAGGATTCAATGTTGTCAGAGATTTAGTAGGTCATGGCATCGGCCAGGAGTTACATGAGCCTCCCCAGGTGCCAAATTATGGAGAAGCTGGAACCGGAGAAAAACTAGAACCCGGAATGGTAATTGCTATTGAGCCAATGGTTGTAACTGGCGATTGGAAAGTAAAAGTCGGTAAAGATGGCTTTGTTTTTATGACCAAAGACGGCAGTCTTGCGGCTCACTTTGAGCATACCGTTGCAATCACAGGCAAGGGGCCGCTTGTTCTAACGATCTAGGGTTTATTGTATAATGAATGCATGCAGGAAAAATCTCTTGATAAACATCACATCTCTAAGCAGCAGTCTAAAGATTACGGCGAGTTTCATAAATGGCTTTCCGAGCACAAAGTCTTAAGACATTTGGCTATCCATCTTCTCATAGCTCTCTTGTGGGGTGCCATTTATTACCTTCAGAAGAAGGATAAAGAAAAAATTTGAAAATATTGACAAAAATAAGGCAATCTAGTAAGATTTAAATAGTACTACCGATGCGGGCTTGCCCGCTAAGTGCCCGATCTCCAGATCGGGCACTCTTGTTTTTAGGGGCTATTGACCACGTAAAAGACGTAAAGCTTTGCCACGTCTCACGGGGTTCAAGGCCGTAAAATTGCCTATGGCAATCACGGCCTTGACTTGTGGATACCTCATTTGCTATACTACTACCTACAATAAAGATGAAGACTTTAATACAACTAACCAACAAAAGCGGCTGATAAACGTCCATTTTTTGTGCGTATTCTCAGAAGCCGCTAGTAGCGGCATTTTTATTTCTTAAAGGGGCTTGGCTGTCGATGATTAATCTGATATAAGGTTAATCACCGGTAGCTTAGTAGATTGAACATTAAAAACAGTAAATAGATAATGGGTAAAAAATTGCAACCCCGTAAAATGGCTAAAGCCATCACGGGGTGAATAATCAAAAATAATCAAGATAGTTCAAAACACACAATCGACTTCTAGCGGGAAGTCATAATAGGAAATTGTGTGGATATTACTCAACAAGGGCGTACGGAGGATGCCTTGACACTAAAAGGCGATGAAGGTCGTGGCGTGTCTGCGATAAGCTTCGGGGAGGTGACTAGCAACCTTTGATCCGGAGATAACCGAATGGGGAAACCCAATCATGTGAACCATGATTACCCAGCTCCACTTTTCGTGGTAATTGATGAGAATAACTGTGTAGTAGAATATCCTAAACAGTTAAGCTCTTTATATAATCTTGAAAAGTGGGGCTGGGAGTGCACCTGGTGAAGTGAAACATCTCAGTAACCAGAGGAAAAGAAATAGAATAGATACCGTAAGTAGCGGCGAGCGAAAGCGGCAGAGCCTAAACCTAGTTTCAGCTAGTTTACTAGTTGGAGGTGGGGGTAATAGGGATAATACATTTGAATTTTTAATTTCGGCGCATATAGTGGCCGGGATTAAAAATTTATAAGAAGTTAAAAATTGGTGCGTTAGTAGAATGGCCCTGGAACGGCCAGCCAAAGAAGGTGATAGCCCTGTAAACGAAAACGTTACCAACTTCTGTGTTATTACCTGAGTAGCTCGGGATAAGACTGTCCCGGGTGAATTAGTCCATACTACTGGATAAGGCTAAATACTTTTAGTGATCGATAGTGAACAAGTACCGTGAGGGAAAGGTGAAAAGCACCCCGATGAGGGGAGTGAAATAGTAACTGAAACCGTATGCCTACAAAGAGCCGGAGCCTGGAGCGTCGCAAGACGAGACGGGTGACGGTGTGCCTATTGAAGAATGACCCAACGAGTTTATCTAAATTGCCAACTTTAAGTTCCGAGAGGGACGTAAGGACAGGGAAACCGAGTGTTAAAAGCGCGACTTCAAACTTTTCAGAAAGGGCTAAAACCTTTTCTGAAAAGTTTGATAAGCAGTTTGGATAAGACCCGAAGCCAGGCGAGCTAACCATGACCAGGGTGAAGTTCTGAGAAATCGGAATGGAGGCCCGAACCAGTTGGTCGCTCAATGCCATTGGATGAGTTGTGGTTGGAAGTGAAAAGCTTATCGAGCTTGGTAATAGCTGGTTCTCTCCGAAATGCGTTTTGGCGCAGCGCCATATAGTAATGAGAGGGGTAGAGCACTGAATGGTTTGTCGTGCCCTTTTGGGTAGACTTACCAAACAAACTCCGAATACTCTCATGGAATGTATGGCAGTGAGTACGCGAGGGCAAAGCTTCGTGTACGCGAGGGAAAGAGCCCAGATCACAAATTAAGGTCCCTAAATTAAAGCTAAGTGTTAAAGGAAGTATTTTGCCTTAGACAGGTAGGAGGTTGGCTTAGAAGCAGCCATCCT
>CAYSDF010000019.1:0-16193 GCA_964429675.1 uncultured Candidatus Saccharibacteria bacterium | reverse complement strand
GAACCTGGAACCATCTCCTTAACAGGGAGCCGCTCTACCATTGAGCTACCGCGGAGAATTGGAATCTATTCTGTATTAAGTTGTAAAGTTCAAGGGTTATTTTATCAGAAAAAGTAAATATAATCAATCTTACTATACTTTAAATATTACAGCCAAGAAGATATCCAAATCGCGGAGAAGTAAGTAGGAAATCCTGGCGTTTTATTTTACCTAAGGATGGACGCCCAAGCCTATAGCTGATACGATACAATGAGGTCGACATCAAAGGTTAAATGCAAAGAAAATAAAATATATGAAATCTATAGAAACAAAAAATCTAGGTTCTCCGGATGAAACAACAACCCCGTTCGAGAAAGGGAAAATTGAAACCGTGACCGTCGCCGGCGTTACATTACTTCGAGAAACTCTTGAGCCAGGCTGGAAATGGTCGGAACATGTAAAGCCTAAAGTTAAGACTGATAGTTGCCAAAAACGTCATCTGAAGTACATCATCTCGGGAAAACAAAAAGTCGTCATGAATGACGGCACGGAAGTAGAATTGGTTCCTGGCGATTTCGCAGTCATCGAACCGGGACATAATGCGTGGGTTGTCGGAGACGAACCGAATGTGCTACTTGAAATGTCCGCAATAGAAAAGCCGTCTAAATAGTTTGACTATGTTGCTGGCACCATACCTTTATCTTACGTATCGATCCTGATAATCTCTCTATCCCGGAGCACGGATACGTTTAGAACCAAAGAATTGCATTGGCGGTTCTTTGGTTTTGTGATACGATATTTTTATGAAAAAATTTACATGTAAGGAAATAATGAATAATGAGGGCGGATGCGATATGGAGTTTTCGGGAGATGATATGATGAAGGTAGCAGGAGCTTGTGGTCAACATGTCATGACATCTACTGACGAGGCACACAGGCCAATGCGAGAAATGATGGCAACCTCAAAGAAAGAGGATCAGGCCAAGTGGTTTGAATGGTTCCAAGGAGAATGGGACAAGAAAGCTGAAGTATAAATGATATAAATATGCAAAAAATAGCCACAAGAGTTTTCGTCTGGGCGTCCATCGCTTTCGGTGTTATCGGAATGCTTTTAGTTTTAACGACCTCTCCCGCTAGCAATGGTCCAAACGTTGTTTTGTTAAAACTTATGTTTGCGACTGTTATCGTTATTTTGGTCTCATTCGCCTTGAGCATCGCCAGCAAGTACCTAAACGGTAAATCTTAGTAATAACGGATCCAAAAGTCCGTATCTTCAAAAACCATCCCCAGCTGAGAGATGGTTTTTTGGCATAAATTCCGGGAATCGTTACAAGAAAAATAAAGCCGCCTTTTGGGCGGTGTTTTTATCTTTTAGAAACTGTGGGGGACCAGCATTTTTTGCAAAGCTGGCCGGCTCCATTGATATAATACATGCGAGCATCAACGTGGCAATCAGTGCGGACATGCGTGTCCGTCTTACAAATTACGCAAAGATCAAAATAAACTCCGTCGACAAGCTTAACATATTCAGGATTAATACCAGGAGGCAACGTCGGCAACATCTGCTGTATCTGTTCCATCTTCTGTCCTCGTCGTATGTGCTACTGTCGGTCAAATATATCACAAATAATATTTTTGGCAACTCCCGATGAATAAAATCGAATGGACGTTGGGCGTATTTTTTGGTTAAATTAAGTTATAAAATTCGAACACGATCGTTTAAGAAAGTTCAAATAATGGAAACTTCTGAATTTAAAACTCGATATGATCAGTTGAATCCCGAGCAAAAAAAAGCCGTCGATACTATCGAAGGACCGGTGATGGTGGTGGCCGGGCCGGGAACAGGGAAAACTAAAATCCTTACTCTTAGAATAGCTAAGATTTTAGAAAAGACCGATACTTCGCCTGAAGCAATCCTTGCCCTGACTTACACAGAGTCGGGTGTAGTAGCGATGAGGAGCCGCTTGGCCGAAATAATCGGCAGTGCGGCTTATCGAGTCACTATCTCGACCTTTCATGGTTTTGCTAATAATATCATCCGTAATTATCCGGAGGAGTTTCCATACATCATCGGCGCTAACAGCATAACTGACGTTGATCAGTACAAGATAATGGAGGAGATAATAACTGCTTCCGAGCTTTCCGTTCTGCGGCCCTTTGGTGATACGTTTTATTATCTCCGTCCGGCGCTCAGTACGATAAATAAGTTAAAGCAGGAAGGAGTCGGGCCTGATAAATTTGAACAAATAATTTTAGCCGAAGAGAAGAATTTTTTTCTAATTGATGATCTTTACTATGACAAAGGCGCTCACAAGGGGAAGATGAAAGGCAAGTATCAGGATATGCAAAAGCATATTAATAAGAACAAGGAGCTAGCTGTTTTGTACTACGCTTATCAGAAAGCACTTCGCGACCGGAAGTTATATGACTATAGCGATATGATAATGGAAGTTTCTTCAGTTCTTGATAAAAACAGCGATTTTCTTCTGACTCTTCAGGAAAAATATCAATATTTCCTAATAGACGAACATCAAGATACCAACAATGCTCAGAACCGCATCATAGAACTCCTAGCCAATTACTTCGAGAATCCCAATGTGTTTATGGTGGGTGATGAAAAGCAAGCGATTTTTAGATTTCAGGGCGCGTCTCTTGAGAACTTTATGTATTTTAAAAACCGCTTCAAAGGAGCCAAGCTTATTACGTTGGTCAATAATTATCGCTCGACTCAGGCGATTCTAAGTCTTGCCACCAGCCTAATGAGGAAGGGCGAGCTTCAAGCTCAAGCCAAGCATCTGGACAAAAAAGTTCCGCTTTACGGCTTTAATTCAACCGATACAGAAATATATTTCTTGGTCCGCCATATTCAGGAGCGGATCCAGAGTGGGGCTAAGCCCGAAGAGATAGCAGTTCTTTGTAAAGAGAACGCTGATGCTCTGCCGGTAGCTAACATGCTCGATAAACTTGGCGTGCCTTTTATGATCGAGTCTGATCAGAATGTTTTGGAGGACGAGGATATTAAAAAGCTCCTGCTTATCTTGCATGCCATTAAAGATTTTGGAGGTGCTGGACGTCTTTATGAAATGCTTCACGTTGATTTTCTGGGTCTTGAGCCGCTGGATTTATATAAGCTGATAGAGTATTCTCGCAAGAACCATTTAAATCCCTACGACGTCATTCGTTCGGAAAAAAATACGAAAGAAGCCGGAGTGGGGGATGTGGAACGATTCGGTGAACTTTATAATCATCTCTCAAGTTGGAAGAAATTATTTCAGAATAAAGGAGCGGCTGCAGTTTTTGAAATTATTGTCCGGGAGTCCGGCCTATTGGCACATCTTTTGGCCAACGATGATCCATTCGGCAAGATAGAAAAGATTCGAGCACTCTTTGATCAGATAAAGGCTTTGATTGAGAATCATAAGGATTACACGCTCGAACAATTTCTTGAATATTTAGACATGCTTCAGGAGCATCGGATTTTGCTTAAGAACGGTAGTCTCCATGTAAAGCCGGGCCGGGTGAGGATTATGACTGCCCATAAGTCCAAAGGCCTTGAGTTTGACTATGTGTATATACCGTATCTGTTTGACGGTCATTGGGGCAATAAGCGCCGGATAGAGCATTTTAAAATTCCTAACTCAGTATTTAAAATAGACTCTGCCTTAGAGGAAAGCCAGAATCAGGATGAACGTAATTTATTTTATGTGGCTTTGACCAGAGCCAGAAAGGAAATTGTTTTAAGCTATTCAAGGCAGGGGACCAATGGCCGGGAACAGCTGGTCAGCCAGTTTGTAGATGAAATGGATTCTGCCTTTATTGAGAGTGGTGATGCTAAAGAATACGAAAATGAAATGGCCGGGAAGCAGGAGATTTTATTTGCTCAAAATCAGCAATCGGCCATCAAGCTAAATGACAAGGAATACCTCAACGAACTTTTCAAAAAATACGGACTCTCGGTCACTGCTTTAAACAACTATCTTGAATGTCCTTGGAAGTATTTTTATTCCAATCTGGTCAGAATTCCCGAAGCGCCCAATAAGCATTTGATCTTCGGCAATGCTATCCATCAAGCCTTGAAAGACTTTTTTGATAAATTTATTGAAGCTGATCCGGGCCCGGAATATATGGTAAAGCGCTTTGAAGAAGAGCTGGCTCATCAGCCGATCCAAGAGATCGAATATCTTGAGGCGCTGGCCAAAGGCCGGAAATGTTTGCCGGAATATTATAAAGAATACCATGCCACTTGGCGTAAGAATCTTCTGAGTGAATTTAAAATTGACGGCATTGAAATAACACCCGACATAAAGATAAACGGTAAAATAGACAAGATTGAAATACTGGATATGGCTAATAATGTGAATGTAGTGGATTATAAAACCGGACGGCCCAAAAGTCGCAACGCCATCGCCGGCAATACAGCCAGTTCTAATGGTGATTATAAGAGGCAGTTGGTTTTTTATAGTTTACTTTTGAATAATTTTGGCGGGCATAAATACAAGATGGCCTCCGGGGACATTGATTTCGTCGAGCCGGATGAAAAGGGGAAGTACAAGAAAGAAACCTTCATTATTGATAAAGCGGAGGTGGTGGAGCTTGAAGAATTAATTAAGAAAACTGGGAACGAGATAATAAATCTGGCATTTTGGGATAAAACTTGCGATGATAAGGATTGCCATTATTGTGCCCTTCGCAAAATAATGCAGTAAAATCTTAAATTATATCTGATGACTCAAGACACGGCGCTTTCAATTCTTAAAACGGGTGTGAATGTTTTTTTGACGGGGGAACCGGGTTCGGGTAAGACCCACACCGTCAACCGCTATGTCGCTTATTTAAAAGAGCGGTCAATTAAGGCGGCTATCACGGCTTCGACCGGTATCGCCGCCACTCACATCGGCGGAATGACTATCCATTCTTGGAGCGGGATTGGAATTAAAAAGGAACTCACGCCCGCTGACATAAGCAAGATCGGAAAATATAAAGCAAAAAAGATTAAAAAGGCCTCGGTACTGATAATTGATGAAATCTCCATGCTCGACGGTAATACTCTCAGCCTTGTTGATCGAGTCATCAAGTCGGTTCGCCATTCTGAATCATCTTTTGGGGGGATGCAGGTTGTTTTTGTTGGAGACTTTTTCCAATTGCCTCCCGTACATCGTTCGGGAGATGATGCTCCTCAATTTTCTTTTCAATCCGATGCTTGGATATCAGCTAATCCCAGTGTCTGCTATCTTTCCGAACAACACCGCCAGTCGGATTCTGTTTTTTCGGAATTATTGGGCGCAATCCGGTTAGGCGATATCAATGAAGATCATCTCAAGTATCTGGACAGCCGTTTAGCTAAATCAGGTTCGGTGGAGGTTAAAGATCTCACTAAACTTTTTCCTCACAATGCCGATGTCGATCGCATCAATGCTGTAGAATTAGAAAGGATTCCCGGCAAGGCGGTCTCATTTACAATGGAAGATCATGGCAACGACGGACTGGTTGAACAGCTCAAGCGGGGATGTCTTTCGCCGGAAAAACTGGAATTAAAAAAGGATGCGGTCGTGATGTTTACTAAAAACGATTTTGAAATGAAATTTGTGAATGGGACGCTGGGCACCATAGTCAGCTTTGATGCCGACGGCGGTTACCCTGTGGTTAGGACGCGGGAGGGGAAGCACATATATACCTCGCCGATGAGCTGGGCGGTTGAAGATGACGATAAGGTGCTGGCTGAGATAAGGCAGGTGCCCCTTCGTTTGGCCTGGGCGATGACAGTCCACAAGAGCCAGGGGATTACCCTGGATGCCGCTTTTATGGACCTAAGAGGGTCATTTGTAGAGGGGCAGGGCTATGTTGCTTTATCCCGGGTTAGATCGCTTGATGGGCTATACTTAGCCGGCTATAACGCCAAAGCCCTGATGGTTCATCAGGACATTATCGATCAGGACCAGTCTTTCCGGACTCTTTCGGTTGAGGCTGAAAAAGCTCATCAGAAATTAACGTCGGAGGAAATCAATCAGCTTCATCAGTACTTTCTCTTTTCTTTCGGCGGATTGTCGGGCTTTGAAATAAAATCTTCTGATGCTGAACGATCTCTGGTTGAAAATTCACTTTTGGATAAAACTAAAGCTTACTCAGTCGAGGCAACCGCGCACAAGCCGAGCAGTCGTCGTATGACGGCTATCCGCGTAGATCATCCCAAAGCGTATAGTTCCTGGAGCTATGAAGAAGAGGAGGAGCTTTCAAATCATTTCCGTTCGGGCATGCCGACGAAGATGATATCGGATCTGATCGGACGAAAACCAGGAGCGATTAGGTCTCGTTTAAGGAAGCTGGGATTTATTGAGTGACGTTGCTAAATTAAAAAGACTCCTTTTAGGAGTCTTTTGAGGCTTTGGAGGGTAAACTTGGTAACGTACCGGTTTTGAAAAATTTTTCAACTTCAGCCTGGACATGCATCCAGGCCTTTTTATCATAATTTGGACTATCCGTACTTTTGCCCCAGGCTGCGTGGAATAATGACCAGAAATTGTCTTTGTTCATAATTACTCCGATATCTCTGTTAACTGCTGGTACGATTTATAACCGCCGCTGGAAAAATTAGGATGGCTTTGGCCAACTCTATATACGGGTCCATTTTTACGATAAGAATAGAAAACTTTAGCACTTCGAGTAGTTCTAACTATGGTCCGTTCAACTCCGCGTGGAATATCAGTCCTTTCACTCCTTAAGGCAAGGACATGATAGCCACAATACCAACCCTGTTCCTCTGCTCCACAATCGGCACAAATACGAAATGGCGGTGCACCAGAATACGCACATGAATAATCTAGCTCGACTAATCTTAAATGTTTGCACTCTTTACGTAGTTTACAAAGCAAATCGTTTCTTTTCTTGGTAAGATTAACTATGCGCTGATTAATTCTATCAAGCTGAGCCTGAGTCTTCATTTCCAACCCTTTTCAATAAACTGACAAGATTTTAACAGAGTAAATTGTTGCTGTCAATTTTAAGGCCATCGTATTTTTAGGCCGAGATATTTCCCATTGGCAGGATTTTATGCTATACTCACGAGATAAATTTAATATATAAATACATGGGAAAAAGAAGAACAGCATTAGGCAGACGCCAAAAATCAAATTCGCGAAAAACCGCCAAGAGATTAGAGATCAAGCATCTTAGGTTAGCAGCTCTGAAAAAGAAGAGAAACAGATAATCTCAAAATTAAAACCCGCCGTAATGGCGGATTAATTTTTAGTCATCTTATCGGGATCGATGTCGTCAAGCATTTTCTGAAACTTTTTATCAAGAGATGGACTATTGTACTCCTCCACTTTTTTGAATACTTCTTCGTCCACGAAGACGGGGCATTTGACGGCCAGCGCCAGTATTAAAGCGTGGGTTACGTGAAGCGGGAGAGAGTAGATCATGTCTTCTCTCGTGTCGCCGATAAACACCCGGCAGGAATAGAACATGTCATTGGAAATTTCTTTTGTATCGGTCAGGACAACTTTGTCTATGGTAGCTTTTAGGGCATCCGTAAATTCTGATAAAAACTGGAAGATCTGGTGGTCTACTATCTTCTGGCCGTTGATAACCCAGATCAGAAGATCTAATGATGCCTCGCTTAGGGAGATTGTAAGCGTTCTCCTGCCATCTTGCTCTTTGAGCAAAATTACAGGGACGCGCTTTGCTCCCATCAAGACGACTTGTGGCTCTTCGACTCGGATTTCCATGACTGCACCTGGGTAAAAGAACTTGGCAATATTATAAACCAAAATCTTGAGTATTGCAAGATTGTAGCGTTTGAGGATTGATATGCGGGGCTTTTAATTGATTTTTTACTATAGAAATGGCAAAATTTATTTATGAAGAACATCGAGAAAAAAGCCCAGCCAGATTTTAAAAGAGAGAATGATTATGCCGGGGAAGAATTAAGGATAGCCGAAATATTAAAGACTAAAATGTCCGAAGAGGAAGTCGCCAGGGTCATTTTTGAAATTGAGAAAATAGCCCGGGGAACCGACGAAGTAATAAAGAAGATACTCTCCAATCCGAAGGTCATTGAGGAATACGATGTCAGTGCCTATGACGGATTTGAGCTTCATCCCAAGCCTCCGGCTAGATTGCCACTACATTTTATAAAAGACGGCCTTTGGGAACTGAAAAATCTTAACAAGAATAATCTTTTCGCCCTGATCTTTTTTAATGAAGATGAGTCATATAATAGCGACAAGTTGTTGAAGTGGCTAAGAGAGAATCTTGAGTTTAACCGACTTCGGCTTCATCAGCTGGAAGAAACTGGTGACCTGATGGTTACCGATCCGACCAAGGTCAGGATAAGAAAAGTGGAAATAGGTTCTGAAAACGACGATAAGGACGAGAAAGATGAAGAAGACAAAAAGCCGACGATACATTAGCTATTTAATCCGTCTATGCTCAAAGAATTTAAACAATTTTTACTTCGTGGGAATGTGGTAGATCTTGCGGTGGGTGTCGTGATCGGAACGGCTTTTGGGTTGGTGGTGGCGGCGCTGGTCTCGGATTTGATTACGCCTTTTATTTCGGTGATTGTTAAGGTCCCGGATTTTAGCGGACTTAAGTTTACTATAAACGGTAGCACTATCATGTACGGCCATTTTATAAATGCCCTTATTTCATTTGTGCTGGTGGCCGGCGCGGTTTTCTTTTTTGTGATTAAGCCGATGAATGCACTTGTAGAACAATCCAGGAAAGGTCCGCCGGCAGATCCGACCACCAAGAAATGTCCAGAGTGTCTTAGCGAAATTCCCATCGCCGCCCGCAGATGTTCTCATTGCTCGCAGGTGATTGGATAGGTTGGCTTCTTATCTTAAGGTTTGTATGGTAGATTTAATAAAAATTAACCAAATAAATATATGATCAAGGTCCGAGAAGTTTTTACGACAAAGCCGGGGATGGCTTCCAAGTTTGCAAAGATGATGAAGGAAGTAATGGTAATGCCGGGCAAGGTTGAAGTTATGACCGATCTGGTCGGCAACTATAATACTGTTGTCATCGAGCATGAAATGGCCAGCCTGGCTGATTTTGAAAAAATGATGGCCCAGCATGGCAAAGAAATGAAAGCTGAAGATAAGCAAAAGATGGCCGGCTATACTGATATGTATCTGACCGGAAGGAGAGAAATATACAGGATATTGGACTAATAAGTAAAAACCATCCCGCCTAGGCGGGATGGTTTTTAAGTTGTTTGTAATAATGTCAATAGTATCTCGTCATAAATATATATGTCCTAAAATAGCCAAAAATGCTAGGAATATTGCGGAAATTAAAAGTTACCCTAATCTTAGATGGCAGTGGCCAAAAATTTTATAGTACATTGGGCCAGAGGTCGATTGCCCATTGGATAAATAATTAAATATAATAAATAAAAAAAATGAAAAAATTTAACCATAATTTAATAGTTTCAATAGTGACAGTGATCGTAACAACCGTTTCGTTTTTGCCCGGTTTGACCGGGCCAATTTCTACTCTTGCCGCAGGTCCAGCAACAATAAATCTTAGAACAGCCGGCAGTTTCGCGATTTTGGCAAAAACAGGAATCTCTACTACTGGAGCCACATCAATTGTCGGCGATATTGGAGTTAGTCCGGTAGCCGCTAGTTATATAACTGGGTTTGGATTGACGACGAATGTTTCCAGTACATTTTCCACATCAGCTAAGGTAGCTGGAAAAGTATATGCAGCCGATTATGATGACCCTACTCCTTCAGTAGTGAACATGGCAGTACTTGATATGCAAGCCGCATACTCCGATGCTGCAGGAAGGACATCTTATTCATCTGAACTTGGCGCCGGAGATATCGGTGGATTAACGCTTGCCCCCGGTGTTTATAAATGGAGTACCGATGTTTCAATAGAATCGGATATCACCCTCTTAGGCGGTCCAGATGATGTATGGATATTTCAAATAGGGGGAAATCTTAATGTCGGCGCGGCCGCAAAAATAATGCTAAGCGGTGGCGCACAGGCCGGTAATATTTTCTGGCAGGTTGCCGGACAAGCCACACTTGAAGAGGCTTCTGTCTTTAACGGAAATATATTGGCTAAAACAGCCGTTGCATTAAACACTGGCGCGCAGCTCAATGGTCGAGTATTGGCACAGGCCGCAGTTACGTTGGATGCAAATATTATTATCAGGCCAAATTATACAACGCCCATACCAACTCCAACTCTGGCAAACAGATTAATCCCGGGCTTTCTTGGCTTTACCACTCTAGCTGATCTTAGCTTAAAAGAAGGGGATACTATCAGCGCCTCCGGTTCAAATGACCCAGATATTTATATTCCCAATGATTGGGGCTATAAGAGATTATTCCTAAACCCGATTATATTCAGTTTCTACGGTCAGTTGGGCGGATACGCTAAAGTCAAAACTATCTCAGCATCAACCAGAGACATGCTTGTAACCTCCGGTCTTTTCAGGAATTGTGAAACCAATGATCCTAAGGTTTACGGCGTTGAGGTAAACGGTGAAGATACAGCTACACTTCATTGGGTCAACACTTCCGGGTCTCAAGCGGTCCAGGACGATTCAGAGTTTTTCAAAAAAGTATTCTGCATCAATAATAATGAGTTTAACTGGTATACCCAAGGCAGTGCCTACACCTCAGTTAATCAGGTTCCGGCATATTCCCGCTAGTAAGCAGCAGATAAACTTAATTAAAATAAAGCCCTGCGAAAGCGGGGCTTTATTTTAATATTCCTTTTGGTTAAGGCGAGAATGTTGGAGATGGAGTTGGAGATGTGTTGAGTAGTTCAGTTTTTACTGCCGATGACCCGGGGTTCTCCGAAGCGAGCGTGAGTCCGTCTATTTCCTCGGCTGGAATGTCGGCAACATCTTGCCAGCGGTAACCCTTTGCTATGAATTCAGCTTCGGTCAGAATAGGTACCCGCAGGCCATCCGTGGTCAGTTTATATACTCTAGTAGTACCTATGGCCCGGGCCAGCGAGGTGTCATATATTTCTACGTAGGCACCCACATGAGCCCAGGTAAACATATCCTTAGCCAGCGAGGTGGGAAGACGGATACAGCCATGAGAATAGGTGCTAGTTATTCTAATACCGTTCATGGTGAGGGGAATATCATGGAAGTAATAGCCTTTGTTGGAGAAGCGTAAGCTTAAAGGCATGATGACATGCTGAGTTGAGATGTGCCATGGATCTTTGGACAGAATGCGGAAGTTACCCGTGGGAGTGGCGGTGCCATTGTTGGGATTGCCCGTACCGGCGATCTTGTCTATCTTGTATAGGGTGCCGGATTGATACAGAGCGATAGAGTGATTATGCAAATTTACCCGAATGAGCTGGTTCTCTTCTCCGCCCCAGATATTCAACATCAGGCCTGATATATATCCGTTCCATGAAACATCTTGCGAGGTCAAATACATTGAGAACAAGGAAAAAAATGCCAGCGACACAATCCCCAAGGTTGAGGCAATAGATATAATTTTATTGCGCATATGCTATATATAATACTACATAAGTAACTGGTTTTTAATCCGACTTTTCCACAGGGAGACTGAGCTGTATTATGTTATGATTAAATAATGAATAACAATAACATAATCATTGCGGTATTAGTGGTAGCGGTGATAGTTCTAGCCTCATGGTTCGCTTATAAGGAAGGAGTATTTCAGGGTAGCCAAAAAAATACGAATCCACCTGAAATCCAGATAAATCTTCCCGGTGGCAGTCCTAAGGCTACATCAAGCTCCGGATATCCATATTAGGTCCTAATTATCCTAACGAAAAGGAGCGACGGTTATTACAAAACAAAAATATTAATTTAATAAAATGATCAAACTTTTTGTAAATTGGCTAGTTCTTACAATTGCTATTATAATTTCTGCATTTTTACTGCCGGGCGTATCTGTGTCCGGTTTCCTAGTTGCCCTGGTAGTCGCAGTTGTAATTGCCGCTATCAATGGATTTATCAGGCCCGTACTCCTTTTGCTGACTTTGCCAATTAATATCTTAACCTTGGGCCTTTTTACCTTTGTTTTAAATGCTCTCCTTATTATGTTTGCGGCTTGGCTGGTGCCCGGTTTTCAGGTTGCGGGTTTCTGGTGGGCACTGCTTTTCTCTATACTACTTTCTGTAGTTAATTGGGTTCTTAACAGTTTCAAAGAAGCGGACAGCTCATAAGTGCAGAAATACACGAGTTTTATTTTATTTTATTTTAGCGAGCGAGGAGTAAAATGGAAATTTATTTCCATTTTGTCCGAGCGAAGCTAAAAGGAGTGAATACTCCGCTGCTCTGCAGCGGTATCAAGAGGCGAAGCCTCCTCTTGATACCTCGCGGGCTTGCCGCGAGGAGGATTCATTTCCTACTGCATGTATTTTAAAACCAAAAACACTCCCTAGGGAGTGTTTTTGGTTTACTGACAGAAATGCTTAGGATAAGTGCTTGGATACAAGCTTTGTCATCTCAAACATGTTTACGACTGACTTGCCGCCGAAGACCTTTTTCAAAGCTTCATCAGCATTGATATTGCGCTTGTTCTGAGGGTCCTGAAGGCCTTTGGATTTGATATAGACCCAAAGCTTCTTAACAACCTCCGACCTGGGCATAGGGCCCGCACCGACAACTGCCGCTAAATCCGAGCTTACGTTCATGGGTTTCATAAACGCAGAATTTGGTTTTGCCATGTGTTTATTTGTTAATTTATTAAAAGGCACTTATTTGCCCTTATTATTTATATATCCCCATCTTAGCCTATTTGGTCATTATTAGCAAATCCCAGTTTGTTTATAACCCATTTAGGGAGGGAATCTATGGCTAATGCGGCCGAGGCGACCAAAAGGCCTATATCCCTGACCGTAATCTCATTAACGCCCACCGTGATCAAAACGGTCACTAAATGAAAGGCCCCAACTCCAGCAGCCAGCCATGTCCAGATATTAATTAATAACAATGTACCTATGGCTAAGTCCAGGTAGGCCGTAGAAATCATCGCTTGATGGAGAGAGCTCCCCAGGAGTTTAAGGGCCCAAGGCTGGATCATAAATCCCCAGGAGTCAGGATTTCTTAGTATAAATATGCCTACCAGCACAAAGGTGATGCCAAGGCCGAGTCTCAGTATGGTAAATGCTATTTTATTCATACGCCCATTCTATCATGGAATTAATCAAAAGTTATCAGCAGGGTATTTGGTAGACTTATCTGGAGAAAGCGGTATATTCTGTGGTATGGTCTTTTAATTCAGGGAGGCTAAGTGTTTTACCATATAACGATTCATCTTCAAGGTCCTATCTGCTTGTGCGAAAAACAGGATTTGGGTTGGGCAAATTATATAGCCGAAGATAAGAGAATCGGTCTGTGTATATACTGTAAACAATGCCAGGTTAAGACATTTATTCCTCCTGATAAGTTTGTCGCCAGATTTAATTTGGATGTTGGATATCGTGGGGGAATAAAAGAGGATACTCCGGAGGAGATCTTGGAAAAAGATGACAATATAGGTAATAAAATAATAGGTCCGATTAAGGATAACGAATTTACGGAAGACGATAAAGTATTTCTTAAAGTATTTCATATTTCTCCATATCCGCCTATTCCAGACAGTTAATTTATGCCCGCCGGTAATGCGGGCTTTTTTATGGCTGAGATTTGATAAGCGACACCAAAAGTGGTTATATTGTAAGATCAGAGCAATGAATAAATTTTTACAAAAATATATATATTTTATTCTAATAGCCGTACTTTTTACTGGCGTCGGAGGATTTTTAATGGACCGGCTCGGTGGTTTAAATCCAAAGGTATCATATGCTGTCAGAGCCAAGAACGAAACCTATAATTTTATCAACCCAATTCTTTTTTATGATGGTCCAAGCGATCAGAAGGACTATACGGCCTTATCGGCTAAAACCCAGAGAATTATAAATGATTTTGTAGGCCGCCAGCCTAAGTCTAGGATATCGCTGTATTATCGGGATCTGACCAATGGGCGCTGGTTTGGAATTAATGAAGATGATAAATATAATCCGGCCAGCCTTCTGAAGATTGTCATCATGATAGCCTATCTTAAACAATCAGAATCTGAGCCAGGGTTTTTATCTAGGCAAATAAAATTCTCCCAGGATATAAAGAGCCTCATCGGGGCAATACCTTATGATCAGGGAACGGGGCTTGAGCTTAATAAATACTATAGCGCCGAAAGCCTTATTGAGAAGATGATTATTAAATCCGACAACGGAGCCGCATATGCCCTTTTATCTATATTGAAGCAGGATGATCTGAATCAGATATATGGCGATTTAGGACTGGGTAATCCTTCGGAAAAAGGCCGGGACTATACAATTTCGCCCAAGAACTATGCCTCTTTTCTAAGGATATTATTTAACGCCACTTATCTGGACAGGCCTATGTCTGAAAGGGCGCTCGATCTTTTAAGTCAGTCTGATTTTAAAGATGGACTCGTGGCCGGCATGCCCGGAAACGTGAGAGTCTCACATAAATATGGCGAGAACATTTCAACTAGTAAGGATGGAAGCATTGACCAGATTGAGCTCCACGATTGCGGCATTATCTATCGTCCGGCCGGCCCATATCTTCTGTGCGTCATGACCCGGGGAAAGAATATGTCTGATCTTGAGGGTGTGATTCAAAATATATCGAAAATATTTTTTGATAATTTTAAATAATTATCAACTTGTCTAAATAAGCAGTTCCTTTATTATGGAGCATATACAGCTAATCTAAATAATATGCCAAGAAAAAAGAAAAACAGCGAGGACATGCTGGAGGAAATAGTAAAAGACGAAAAACTGATCGATCAGGACGATCAGGATCAGACTGAGGGCAGAGACATAAATACACGAGATTTCGATGACGACGATGAAGATGATTTCAGCTCTCAGGAAGTAGAAGGGCTGATGGATAAAGAGGAAGATGACAGGAAAGAAGAAAGCGATGAAGAACTTCTTATATAATATTTTAATTTTTACGGCGGCAGCCTCTCTCTTAATTTTTATTAAAGCTCAATTAAAGCCCGAATCAGAGAAGGGGGTTATTCAGGGCGTCATTCAAGATTCAGCATTGCCCGATGCTTCTTATGGGCCTGAGTCATGTGATAATTATGGCCAGATCGGAAGTTTTTCGGGACCAGTGAATGTTGTTTGGATGGCTAAGGTTGACGAGTGCTTTGTGAGTTGCTACGGAGCGGCATTTACCAGGGTGCCGGAAGATAAAGACTACCCTCGCTTTGCCGGGTATTATTCCGATGTCATTCCCAGTGAATTTGTAAACGGTAGCCCGGCCCTGCGTATATATGGAGAAGTTTCGGGTATATATCCGGATCACTCACGCTCGGTGTTCAGCAATAAATGCGTTCCGGTAGTAAATATTAGTAAGATAGAGAAAATTTAAATATGGCGAGCGGCCTCGCTAACCGCAGGAGAGTTGATCTCTGGGGATCTCCCGCAGGTCGACTGGACCGAGGGACGAAGTGCAAAATTCTAGCTCCCGCCGTTGGCGGAGCCCCGCTGAGGCGGTGGCAAGAATTTATGCCGTGCCCCAGAGAGCAAGCTCTCCTGCGGTTAGCTATCCGTTAAACAGTTTTCTCGTCGGCGATTTTGTTTAAGATTTTCTGAACTGATTTTATCGCATCAAGATCGTGAATTGAAAGAGGCGATACGGTTGGGTTTAGTTTTTTCAGCTTAGTCAGCTGTTTTTTTATTTTTGCCGGGTCGGCCATGTCTGTCTTGCTTAAGAAAAGATATTCTTTCTTCTTGAGCAGGGATTTATTGTAAGCGCCCAGTTCGTTGCGGATGGCCTGGTAGTCTTTTACCGGATTTTCAGATTCGGCGGAGACAAGATGAAAGAGGACACGGGTCCGTTCTATATGGCGGAGGAATTTAATTCCCAGGCCTTTGCCTTCCGATGCGCCTTCAATAAGTCCGGGAATATCAGCCAGGATTAAATCATAATAAACACCCAAATGAGGCTCAAGGGTGGTAAAATTATAATTAGCGACTTTGCTCTTAGCTTTGGTGAGCTCGTTGATGAGGCTGGATTTACCAACATTGGGGAGACCGATAATTCCAATATCGGCGATCATTTTAAGCTCAAGTCGAATATTGAATTCTTCTCCTGGAAGGCCCTTCTGAAATTGTCTGGGGCTGGTATTGTGAGGTCCCCGAAAATGGAAATTACCTTTTCCGCCATGACCGCCTGAAGCAATTAG
>CAYSDF010000018.1:9472-16574 GCA_964429675.1 uncultured Candidatus Saccharibacteria bacterium | reverse complement strand
AGTTATGCCCCTGGCAGTAATGTTATTATTAGCTTCTGGGGTTTTTTTATTGGGAGCATCTAAGGCCCATGCTGCTCAGGGTTTAGGCGAGGTAGTATATTTTAGAATTGATACTGAGTTGGATGCCTTAAATGACAAAGGAGTAACTGTCGAATGGTCATGCAATGGTACTGCCTCGGGCTCGATAACAGAGACCGCTGGCGGTATTGCTTCAGAAAGCGCATTCGGCGTAGGTTCGCTTGTCGATGGTATCGTTAATGTTGCTTCTGCTTCTAAAGAAATGACCGATTCGACTTGCGATACCGCTGGAAAGACTTGGGCGGAAATGAGTAAAACTATCCAGGCCAAGGTCTCTGTTAATGGCTGGGTAACAAGGAAATGGAGCCAAGCATTGACGGCCTCAACTAGCTCGACCGCATTTGTTACTAGGGCCAGTATGGATTATGACATTGCTGTGCCTCAGTTTAATGATGAGTTAGGAAATGCAATGACTCTTAATGGTGTTCTTGCTTCCGCATCTTATAGCGGAACAGTAGCTTCTCAGTCTTACAGAAGCAACGTAGCATATATTGCCGGAAGCACTTTTGGAGGAACGGTAACGGCTGGTAGGGATGGCTATGTAAATAGTACTTCAAGCGCTGTATCTATCAGCGCCACCGCCTCTGCATCTGTTGCTTTCTCAAGCGGTTTGCAATTTGGCCATAAATTCCAGATATTCAGCGGTGCACCGGGAGCTACTTTTGCAAATAGTGCAATATCAACCGGAACTCTTCAGGCTGGCGATAGTTTGGGAACTACTTGTACTACCGGAACAAGCGCTAACGCCGGTTATTGGTATTGTCCTGTGCCACTATCTAATACTGCGACCACTGCTCAGTATGCGGCTAATTCAACGTGGCAGGCGACGACTGCAACCTATACAGACAGATCTACAGGCAACGATACTCAGACGTATAATGTAATGAATCCAATAAGTAATGTTGGAGGCGGAGGTGGTGGAGGCGGTTCAACACCAACACCGACACCAACACCTTCTCCGAGTCCCACGCCTACGCCCACGGTAACTGTTACGCCGACTCCTACCCCAACACCGACACCAACTCCTGTAGTTTCTGTTAAACTTTATCGCAAGGTGTCTGATCCTAAGGTATATGTTTTATGGCCCAATGGGACTCTTACTTGGGTGAGAACATTGGCAGAGTTCAATGCCGCGGGATATAAATGGTCTGATGTTAAAGTTATCTCCGGTCCTGAATTTGCTAAGCTTGGAGTAAAGAGTACTCTTGGAGTAAAGCACGGAGTGAAATGGCTCAATATCCGAAGCGGGGGATCATTGAGGGGCGCGATCATTGGAAAGATGACGCCGTCAGATTCATTTGAGAAAACAGGTGAAGCCAATGGTTGGTTTAAGATCAATTTCAACGGTAAAGACGGCTGGGTCAGCGCTCTATACACAGTAGATAAATAATAGATTCTCAATCTTCAAAGCCCCCCGCTAAGCGGGGGGCTTTGATTTTGTCGGGGTTTTAATTTAGAATCTCCTCATGAAGAAAGAAACATTACTATGGCTTGTTATCTTGGCGGTAGGAGTGTTTTTCATCGTGATCTCGTATGTCCCTGGTATAGGTAGTCGATAGAACAATGATCCCTAACCGCAGGAGAGTTGATCTCTGGGGATCTCCCGCAGGTTGGCTGAACCGAGGGACGAAGGCCAAAATTCTAGCTCCCGCCGTTGGCGGAGCCCCGCTTAGGCGGTGGCAAGAATTTATGCCGTGCCCCAGAGAGCAAGCTCTCCTGCGGTTAGAACTATACACGGATTTGGAGTCTTGACGGACTATTAATTAGTAGTAACATTGCTGGCATGAAGAAAATAGCCATTATGGCTGTTTTATTTTTGCTCATATCGATTCCTGTGCGCGTCTTTGCAGGCAGTATTTTGTTTGATTTGCCCGATATATCTTTAAACAAAGATGACACTTGGGGAAGGACCGATTCTACTGCTGGTACCAGTATTGCTCAGAGATTTGTGTATCTTAATACTTTTGAGTACCCGTTGTTTAATGATCCTGCCACCAATAATATCTGCAATGTTTCCCTGAAGATCGCCCAGTCAGGCAATCCCCAGGATAATGTCCTGCTAGATGTCTATTTCGAGGGCTTTACTTCCACTGTTCCCGGAGCCGGTACTCATATTGCTCATGCTAGTAAAAAAGCCGTCGATTTACCTACTGATGACTCCGGATACACCAGCTTCAATTTGGATAATTGTTTTAGCGCCCCAGCCGGGGGATTCTTTTGGTTTGTATGGTCACGCTCCAATCCCAACGGCCAAGGCCAATTTATTATCAAACACACCGACGGCAACAACACCTACTGGACTCGCTACTATCGTTACGACGATGCCACATTCACCTGGATAGGAGGAGACAACTTTGAACAAGAATGGGGGATGAGGCTGGAATCTGGCGGGCCATCTGCAAAAAACCCAGTTTTGATTATTCCCGGAATAGCCGGAACAGAGTTGTATAATGGGACAGATCTAATTTGGGCTGATCTTAATGAAATGAAGTTTAATTTTAACAATGATCAATTTATAACAGATAATCTAGACTTGGATAGTAACGGGCAGCCGATAGTTTCTTTAGTAGTAGGTAATGTTATTAAAGAAGCCACGGATCTTTTAGTTTTTAAGATTAACATATTCAATGATTTAGAGACTGTTTTAGTTAATAATAACTATAAAATTGCCCATGATCTATTCTATTTTCCTTATGATTGGCGCCTGAACCTGGATAATTCCAAAGACTTACTTAGGGCCAAAATAGAAGACATAAAATCTCAAACCGGAGCTCAAAAAGTGGACATCATCGCTCATAGTATGGGAGGGCTACTAGTGGATGATTACATAAATTCTTATGGCAAAAGTAGCATAGATAAATTGATTTTTGTCGGTACCCCGCATTTAGGCGCTCCTAAATCAGCTCGAGTATTGCTTGAAGGGGACAATGTTGGCATTCCCTGGCTTAATCAGGATAGAATTAAGGAAGTAGTTTCTAATTCATCGGCGGCATATGAGCTTTTGCCTGGCAGTTCTTATTTCAGTAATTCCCAGGGCTATATTAAAAAATCAGGCACAGTAGGTTTCTTAAGTTATCAGGATTCAAATCTATTTCTCCTGAGTAATAATTTAAGTTCAAAGAGCATGGCTATGGCCAATGTATTCTGGGCCAAGAATCTTGAGAATACAGACTTTTCAGGAATAGATGTGTATAATATTGCAGGATGCAGTACGGCGACTGAGGCGGGTTATTTATTTAAATCGGACAACAGCTCTATAGATAAGATAGGTAGGACTTCCGGAGACGGAACTGTTCCACTTGGTAGCTCGGATTATATAAATATCCCGCCTAACCATAAATTTTATCTTAAAAATGCTGCACATTCCCAAATGCCAAGTCAGGCTGATGTCAGAAGCGCTATCGCCAGTATATTAGCCAGTCAACCTTTCATTCCAACCGGGAATTTAAAAAATGATTCATCGCAATGCAATTTTAAAGGCAAGCAACTTGTTTGGAAAAGTCCTGTCGATGTTCATGTCTATGATCAAAATAATAATCATTCAGGTCCGATCCAGTACGGTCTGGAGAACAGTATCCCGGGAGCAGATTACCAAATTATTGATGGGCATAAGTTTATCTTTCTTCCAACTGACCAGGGTCAGCAGTATAGGATAGAAGGGACGGGAACTGCCAGTGGTTCTTTTGATCTGACTATCACGGATAATAATAACGGCCAAGAAAGCCAATCCACGGTGTTTAATGATGTGACAATAGTTCCTGGAAGCCAAGTAAGGTTTAATATTTCGGACACAAGTGCCGATAATCAAATTAATTTCGATTATAGTAATAGTGGCCAGTTTAGTACGGTTAACGCCTCTTCGGTCTTAAGTCCTAGCCAGCTAGACGACACTAATCCGCCGGTTACAACAACTTCAATCTCGGGTACTCAGGGCCTCAATGGCTGGTATAAAAGTACCGTGATGGTAAACCTAAACGCTTCTGATGATAACTCTGGCGTTCTTGAAACAAGGTATTCGGTAAATGGCGGGTCATTCATAAGCTACACATCATCGATTCCCGTTACATCCGAAGGCACTTCAACCATTCGATATTACTCTGTAGATAATGCCGGTAATGATGAGGATATAAAAACTCTTACAGTTAAAATTGATACGATATTCCCGGAATTTAATTTGAAGTTCGATACTAATCAGAAGTCTTTTATAATTACTTCTCTGGATTCGATATCTTGCACTTCAACCGATTGTACTTCTAACGACCAAGCCGGCAATAACTCAGTACTTAAGTTTGGGAAAGTTATGCTGGGCCCTGTCTATACATTGAGTCTTAAGTCCGTAACATATAATAATCAGGTCAAGGATTTATCTAGCAATGTTTTTGCGGTGAACTTTTCAACTAAAAATGGCCAGATCAGCACCTTTGATCAAGTATTATTAGTAAAGAATCAGGAAATAGCAGGGATACATTTCGATCCGAAAACTGGCAAATCTACAATAATAACTTATAAAAATGGGGTACTAAATAAGGAAGTTGTGGTGGGGATAAGGTTTTTGCAGATAATTACGAATAAGGGTAAAATAGAAAGTAAGAATATATGAGCTTAAAGAAAATATTTACCTGGCTAGTAGCGGCTCCTATGGGCTTGGCCTTCCTAAATTTTTATCTGGCCTCTCCAGTATTTTTCTCTTGGGGTAATGATCATTCTAAATTAATTAGCCTAGTAGCCCTTTGCTCAGCTATACTAGGATCTATACTACTTATTGTTCAAAGCTTTAAATTAGGCTCTAATTTCGCCTGGAGGATTCTGGGTATAATCCTAGTTTTTGTCTTTCTTACTTGGTTTTACCTCGGACTAAATTTTAACTTCGGCTTTTAGATCAGTCCCTCAATCTCCTTCACCATCTTATCCTCAGAGAACTTAAAGAGGACGGTTTGGTTGCCTTGGATGGCGAACTCTTTTTTGAGATGGTCGCTGGCTAGGACTTCTTTGATCCTGGAGCTTAGCGCCTTTGGATCTCTTGGTGCTACCATAAAGCCATTTTTGCCATTGTCGATGATTTCAGGGACTGCTCCTACCGATGTAGCTATAACCGGGATTTTAGCCGCCATAGCCTCAATTAGAGCCCATGGGAAGCCTTCTTTGACCGATGGGAGGACGAATATATCAAATGCTTGAAGGAGCTTCTTGGCCTCGGGGATACTGCCCAACAGGAATACTTTTTTGCCTAGTCCATTTTCTTTTATCAGTTTCTCAAGTTTCGGCCTTTCTTCGCCATCGCCAATGATAAAAAAGGCAGTGTCATCCCTGGCTTTAAATTCTTTTGCTGCCAGAATAAGATACTCTAGGCCCTTTGTAGGATAAAAATTGGCGATAGTACCGATGATATTTTTGATTTGGAATATTTTGCCTGAATATCTGGATATTTTTTCAAAAAGTCTGAGCCGGGCCTCTTCCTGGGGTAGGTGATCGGTTCTGTAGACATCGATTCCATTGTGAATAAGAACAACTTTCCCGCGAGGGCGGATATTCAATTTCTCAGCCTGATCAAGGTCGTGCTTGTTATTCACGACAATGATGTCTTTCCACTTCGCACTCTTTTTTTCCAGTATTTTCCAAAAATTTCTTTTCCATGATGGCCAGGGGTCATTGAAAGACCAGCCGCCGATACGGTAGACGACTTTTAAGCCGACAATCCTCTTTGGAAAAACTGTGGCTAGAGATCCGATGAACCCAGCCTTTGAGCTATTTAAAAATAGTGTCTGGGGTACAAACTTTTTAATAAGATTTCGTATCTCAAAGACGGCTTTTATATCTTGCCCGGGGTTGATGTCTCTTTTTAGTAGTTTAAGATGATGGACTGGAATGCCTAGTTTCTTTAATTCGTAGGTGAATTCGCCGTTGCCGTCGCTTCCGATCGCCACCAGCACCTCGTATCTGTCTGGTTCAAGCCTACTTAGAAAATTGTATACAAAATGCTGAGCACCGCCGAATTCCGATTGAGTAATTACGAACAAAACCCTATTTCTGGGTCTTGAGTTGGGATCGGAAGAATGGTTGATTTCGGTCGCCATTTATGCGATTATATTAGCATAAAATCTCGCTGTTATCAAGGTTACATCAGTTTTTTATAAAATTCATCTATGGCCCAAAAACCCCGAATTTTAATACTATCAACAGCCTATCTGCCCTTTATCGGAGGGTCTGAACTGGCGATCAAAAATATTACCGACAGATTGCCGGATTTTGATTTTGATATGGTGACCGGACGTTTGGATGGGAGGCTTCCCGAGTATGAAAAGATAGGCAATATAAATGTTTACCGTGTCGGTGGGAGGTTCGGCGTGGCCGGGTTTATTTTGCCAAAAGCTTTTTTGCCGCTGGAGATTTTTCAGAAGGCTAGATCATTAATATCAAAAAATGATTATATATTGGTTCATGCCTATCAGGCATCTCAGGCGGCCGGGGCGGGCTGGCTGTTAAAGATTTTAAAACCTAAGCTTCCGTTTCTGGTAACTTTACAGGAAGGTAAAAATCCTGATTTACAGGGAAAGCTCATGAATTTTTCGCGAGGCTTGATAATTAAAAAAGCCGATCAGGCTACGGCAATTAGCCAGTATCTGAAAAACTTGATCACTAAGTATAATCCCTCCATTAAAATATCTGTCATACCAAATGGCGTGGATATGGATCTTTTTTCGCGCCAGTTCAGTTACGGTGACTTAACAGCTCTTGAAAGTAAGCTTGGTATCAATGCAGACGACTTTGTAATTATGAGCGCCTCTCGGTTAGTGCTTAAAAATGGAATGGATATTCTGATAAAAGCCGTTGCAGTTTTAAAAAATTCTAGCAAAGGACTCAAGTATAAGCTTCTTATTCTCGGTGATGGACAAGAAAAGAATGAATTAAAAAGAATTGTTAAAGAATTATTACTTCAGGATGAGGTTATTTTTGTCGGGACGGTTAATCATGAAAATCTGCCTAAGTATCTTGCTATTTCTGATGTATTTGTCAGGCCGTCGCG
>CAYSDF010000018.1:0-9372 GCA_964429675.1 uncultured Candidatus Saccharibacteria bacterium | reverse complement strand
GCGGGAGTGCCGGGACTTTTAGTTGCTAAAATGCGCAAGAAAAAGTTTTTCGTTAAAGTTGTTGGAGATTATGCTTGGGAAATCGCCATAAATAAGAGGAAGACGAGCTTCTTGATGAATGATTTTCAAAAATCACAAAGAAAAGGATCAATAAAGACTCTTCACCGGCTCCAGTCTTGGGTTACTAAAAATGCTGATGGTGTAATCGTACCCTCAGAATATCTAGCCAAGATTGTTAAGGGCTGGGGCGTTCAGAGTAATAAGGTCCACGTAATTTATAATCAGGTTAATTTTAAAAAATCAGAATTATCCAAAGAAGACGCCAGAAAAAAGATCAACATAGCCGGCAATATTATCATTTCAATCGGACGTTTAGTGCCCTGGAAGGGATTCAGAATGCTGATTAAGGTAATGCCTAAGTTACTAGAGATAAATCAATTTTTCCGGCTGGTTATCGTAGGGGATGGGCCGGAAAAATCCAATCTGGAGTCGATGGTTAAAAACATGCATTTAGAAAAGAGGGTTTATGTCGTCGGTAAAAAATCTCACGAGGAACTAGCCGATTATTTGGCCGCCAGTGATATATTCGTTCTAAATACCGGCTATGAGGGCTTTTCTCATCAGATATTGGAAGTAATGATGGCCGGAGTGCCGGTAATTACTACTGCTGTCGGTGGGAATAAAGAAATTATTCATCAGGGTGAAAATGGGTTTATGATTAAATATAACGATGAGTTTAATCTCGTGGAAGCTATTAAAACCGTTTGGCAGGTTCCGGAAATGCGTCAGCGATTTATTGACGGCGGGCTAAAGACAGCCGGATATTTTGATATGAACAAGATGTAT
This sequence comes from uncultured Candidatus Saccharibacteria bacterium, assembly GCA_964429675.1. Lineage (GTDB taxonomy): Bacteria > Patescibacteriota > Minisyncoccia > 2-02-FULL-40-12 > GWA2-44-9 > GWA2-44-9. Next base: position 8,526 of record CAYSDF010000018.1, on the reverse strand, counting down.
GAAGAAACCTTGAAAGTTCTGAATAACTAAGATAAATTTCTAATTAGTCTAATTTCTAATTGATCTAAACAATGACCGAAAATAATAAGAATAAAATTTATAATCTCGAAGAAAGAACAGCTAAATTTGGAGAAAATATTATTAGATTTTGTAAAAAAGTTCCCAAAGATGTTATTACGATGCCGTTAATAAATCAATTAATAAAAGCAGGCACAAGCGTCGGTGCGAATTATTCTGAAGCAGATGATGCAGAAAGCAAGCAAGATTTTCGTCATAAAATAGGAATTTGCAAAAAAGAATCTAGAGAATCAAAACATTTTTTAAGAATGATCGCTGTTGCTGAAGAAAAATTAAAAGAAGATTCACGGGTATTATGGCAAGAAGCAAAAGAATTAAACCTAATATTCAATGCCATTTATATAAAATTAAAATAGCGATTTATACTAGCACGTAGTTTTATTAGATTAATTAGGTCAATTAGGTTAATTAGATAAATTTATGAAGCTTTTTATGATAACGGGTTTGGGTAGTGCTAGAAATCTTGTCTCCGATAAAAAAGGGGCGTTTTATCAGACTCTAGAAGAATTTTCTAAACATTGGGAGCGGATAGATATCATAGCACCAAAGGTGCAATTTCCAATTCCCAATTCCCAATTTCCAAATAAATCAAATACCAAAATTTTATTTGGGAATGTTTATGTCCACATTTCTCCATGGCCGTTAATTTTTCATCCGATCTGGTTTATCAAAAAGGCTTTGGAAATATATAAGCAGCAGAAGTTTGATTTAATGACCGTTCAAGAATTCCCGCCGTTCTATAATGGCATAGCTGCCAGATTATTGTGGAATAAAATAAAAGTTCCTTACATTCTTGAGATACACCATATCCCAGGATACCCCAAATCAGCGAATATTAAAGAAGAGATCTACAGAATTTTTACTAAGTTATTCATCGAATTTGATTCTTCAAAAGCTACAGCTGTGCGCGTGGTCAATCAAGGTGAGGTTCCGGAATTTTTAATTTCAAACGGAGTACCCAAAGAAAAAATAGTATATATTCCGTCAATGTATATTGATCTTGAGGTGTATAGGCCGCAAAATGTCACTAAAGAATACGACTTGATATTTATAGGCCGGCTTGAGGAAAATAAAGGCGTTAACTTATTGCTTGAAGCAATAAGAAATATCAAATTACAAATCCCAAATATCAAATGCCTTATTGTCGGAGAAGGCTCTCTTCTGAATCATTGTAAATTGGAAATTGTAAATTTTAAATTACAGGACAATGTCCTTTTATATGGTTGGGCCAAAGATACCAGGGAAATCGCCGCACTTATTAATAAGTCTAGGATTTTGGTTATGCCTTCATACAATGAGGGCGGGCCCAGAGTGGTTCCCGAGGCCTTGGCTTGCGGAGTTCCGGTACTGGCAACCCCAGTTGGTATAGTGCCTGGTTTGCTTAAAAATGGCTTAGGAGGCGAGATTATACCTTGGAATGCCGATGATATAGCGACAAAGGCCAAGGACCTCTTAAACGACCAGGCCAAGTATGATAAATACGGTCATTCTGGACCCGAAATCGCGGCCCAGTTTGAAAAGCGGACGGCAATTAAAAACTACGCCGAAGAACTAAAGAAGTTGACAAAGTAGCCAAAAAGTTATATAAATAGAGACAATATAGATAGTACCTTAAATACTAGCTAATAATGATTGCAGCTCCGAAAAGATAATGTCTTTTCGGAGCTGCAATCATGCGGCCAACACAAAGGAGTATCGTCATGGCACCACAGAGTGTCGCAGGCGATTTGTACTACGATCTGGACGGTCAGCTTTCGGAGATCAAGCGTCAGATGAGGCAGGTGAACGGATACCCGTTTGACCCGACTCAACTGAAGGCCCACCTCCAGGCGGCCATCGAAGGTCGCTTCGGTCTCGTCTCAGGAACCTTCAAGCGCGACATGCACAAGGATGGCTGGACGCTTCTTGAGAATGTTCCCCGTCGTCTCTCCTCCGTCATTGAAGAGGTACCGTTTCTGCGAAGGAGCGAGACCTATATCAACGGCGAAGAGATGGTCCGACGAGCCAGAACTAAGGAGCTGGATGCCAACTATGGTCAGGAAGATGCCGAATGGCTTCTGGATAACCAGGACAAGATTCCGGTTGCACTTCGGAAGTTCTATCTGGTCTTTCCAGAAACCGTTTGGCAGGCCTTGTTCGGCCGCCGGGGCGTCCCGTATCTTAGCTGGTACGGTGGCCAGTGGCTTCTGAGCTTCGGCTGGCTCGGCTATGGCTTCAACTCCTACGCTCGTCTTGTCCGTCCTCGCAAGTAGCTAGACCCTTAGGCTCTTAGCCCCTTGGTTCTTGGGCCCACGCAGTTTTACTGCGTGGGCCCATTTTGTTATATTAATTTAATGAAGAATCTGCTTATAATTGCTCAGAAAGTTGATGAGGAAGACGATCTAGTCGGGTTTTTTGTTGATTGGATCAGGGAGTTTTCCAAACATTTTGATAATGTTTTTGTAATCACTTTGCTTAAGGGCTCGTATGCTTTGCCAGCTAATGTTTCAGTCTATTCGCTTGGCAAGGAAAGAAATAGCTCCAGAATAGCCAGAGCTTTTAATTTTTACAAATATTTATTTTTGTTAATTCCTAAGTCCGAAGGAGTTTTTGCTCATATGTCGCCGATATTTGCAGTAGTGGCTTGGCCGGCCACCTTTGTATATAGAAAGAAATTGGTTCTGTGGTATCTACATCGTTCTGTGACAGCGCGTCTAAAAATTGCATTGGCACTTTGCGATAATATTGTAACTGCGGCAAAAGACAGCCTCAATATAAAAAGTAATAAAATAATCGAGCTTGGCCATGGAATTAACGCTGAAAGTTTTAAGACGGACCGAGACTGGTTTCGTTTTTCGAGGTCGAACCTCAAAGATGGGTCCTCGAGGTTCGACCTCGGGAAGATTTTGAGCGTCGGCAGAATCTCGCCGATAAAAAACTTCGAGACCATTATCAATGCCGCATCAATACTGAAGAACAGGGGATTTAATTTTGAAGTTAAAATAGTGGGAGAGCCGGTAATGCGGGGCGACGCTAGTTATTTTGAATCTCTTAAAAAACTTGTTTCTAAATTGAATCTTGAGAACGAAATTAAATTTGAAGGCTTTGTCCCATACAGCAAGATCGCCGGATATTATAAAGAAGCAGATTTTTTTGTGGGGCCGCTCCCGCCAGGCGGAGTGGACAAGGCTATGCTTGAAGCCATGGCCTCGGGCTGTATCTCCTTAACTTCAAATTCGGTATTTAAAAAATATCTGGGAAATTATTCGGAAAGATTAATTTTCGGATATAAAGACTCAAATGACCTGGCTTTGAAATTAGAAGGAATTTGGAATGCTAGTGATAAGGATGCGATAAGCCGATTTATGGTAGATTCAGTTAAGAAAAATCACGATCTTAATAATCTGATAATCCAAATAAGCCATCTGTATGAGCGATAAACTGACAATTTGTTATTTTGGTATCTACGATCCCAACTACGCCCGTAACTGGGTCATAATTAATGGCTTAAGAAAAAACGGGGTAAAGGTCATTGAATGCCAAGAAAAGCCCAAGCGCTCGAGCTTATTTAAGTTGGCCTGGAAGTATCTTTTTCTGAAAGAAAAATTTGATGCGGTAATTGTCGGTTTCCCAGGCCAAGAAGTGATGTTTCTAGCTAAACTCATAGTACGAAAGCCGATAATTTTTGATGCCTTCACGTCCCACTACGGCGGATACATTTTGGATAGAGATAGATGGTCTAAGAATAGTTTTAAAGCAAAATATTTCAGGTTTCTTGATAGGTGGTCATGCAAAATGGCAAACATAGTTCTGCTTGACACTCAAGCACATATTAATTTTTTTGTTAGAGAGTTTGGATTGTCTAAGGAAAAATTCAGACGGATATGGATCGGAGCGAATGATGTTATTTTCAAACCTGCCGAAAGTCCTAAAATCTCTGATGGTAAATTTAATGTACTATTTTTCGGCACCTATGTGCCTTTGCAAGGGGCAGAATACATAGTCAGATCAGCGAAGTTTCTGGAGAACCAAGGAGATATAATTTTTCATTTAATAGGCAAGGGACAGGATAGACAAAAGTGCCTGGATATAGCAGATAAGTTAGGGTTGAAAAATATCGTGTTTAGGGATATGCTGAGGCTTGAAGATTTGAGGTCGGAGATAGTCAAAGCCGACATCGTTTTGGGACTTTTCGGCAACACACCGAAGACGCCGCTAGTCATACCCAATAAGATATATGAGGCCTTGGCTGTTGGGAAATCGGTTATTACGGCGGATACGCCGGCAATTAGAGAGTTATTTGATGCCAACGATTTACTTTTGGTAGAAGCGGCCAATCCTGAGAAAATAGCCGAAGCGATATTAAAACTTAAAAATGATCCAAGTCTGGCTATGAGATTGGCAGAAAGCGGCCACAGCAAGTTTTTAAAATTTGCCACAAGCGAAATATTAGGAAGAGAAGTTAAGAATATAATTTTATCTATTATCAATGCCTAAGAAAACAAAAATCCTAGTTACCGGTTCGGCCGGATTTATAGGCAGTCATGTTTATGACCTACTTTTTGATATGGGGCATGAAGTGTATGGAGTGGATGATTTGTCGGGGGGATTTATGAGAAATGTCACTAGGCCTAAGTTTTTCAAGCAACTTGATCTTAGAGACAGAAAAGCTACGGAAGAATATATAAAATGGCTCAAGCCGGAAATTATTTTCCATTTGGCTGCTGATGCCACTGAGGGCAGGAGCCAGTTTACGCCTTTTAGTGCCATCGACAGAAACTTAGTGGCCTATGCCAATCTGCTTATACCGGCGATAAAAAATGGTCTTAAAAAAATGGTGCTGACCAGCTCGATGAGTGTTTATGGCAAGCAACAGGTGCCGTTCCATGAGAGCATGATACCTCAGCCGGAGGATATTTACGGTATTTCTAAGGCGAGCATGGAGAAAATGACCGATGTTATGTCGAAAGTCTATAATTTTAAATATGTCATTATTAGGCCGCACAATGTTTATGGACAAAGGCAAAATCTTTCCGATCCCTACAGGAATGTCGTCGGCATATTTATAAATAGTCTTTTGCATGGCAAAAGCTTCTATATTTATGGTGACGGCAAACAAAAGAGAGCCTTCTCGCACATCAGCGATGTTGCCCCTCTGATGGTTAAGGCTGCTTTCTCAAAGAATTGTGAGGGTAAGGCAATAAACATCGGTTCTGATGAAGTTGTATTCTTGAAAGATCTGGCCCAAATAGTAATGGAAGAATATTTCGGGAAAAATAAAATTCCCGCCTCGTTTAAGCCTAAAAATATGCCCGACAGGCCTCAGGAAGTGAAATTTGCTTACTGCACGCATATCGAAGCCAGAAAACTTCTTAATTTTAAAGCCAAAACAGGTTTGAGAAGCGGCGTCAGAGATATGATCGAATGGGCAAGGGGATTAGGCAAACAGTCCTTTGTCTATTTGACATCACTTGATCTCGAGCATCCAAATACCCCCAAAACATGGGAGGCGAAGCTGATATAATTTCTAATCCTCTTAATTTTATAAATGGCACAGGAAAAATTATTCAAAGATTTTTATAATAGTTATTGGGACAAGAGAACCAAAGCGGATTTCAGATATCGGTATAATGTATTCCTCTCCTGGATTAAAGAAGGTAAAAAAGTATTAGATATCGGCTGTGGAGATGGCTATCTGGCTAAGATGGTCAAAGACAAGAAGAATTGCGATGTAACTGCCATCGATATTTCAGATACTGTGATCGAAAGGGTAAAGAAATTGGGGATCAAGGCTTTAGTTGCTAATATTGAAGACAACCTGCCGTTTGAAGATAACTCTTTTGACTATGTGATAGCGACTGAAGTCATAGAGCACTTAGCATTCTCTGAGGAAGCCATCAAGGAGATGGTCCGGGTTTCCAGGCAATATATCTTGCTTTCAATTCCAAATATTGCTCACTTCAAACACCGCCTAACTCTTTTAATGGGAAATTTCCCTAAGCAATGGGTTATAAATCCCGTTGAACATCTGCGCTATTGGTCGGTATCTGATTTTAAAAAAACTATCAATGACCTCAATCTAAAAATTGTTGATATTAAAGCGGGAAGCGGCAGGAGATATTTAAGAGATATCTGGCCGAATTTGTTTGCCGAGCAAGTGTGCTTTCTTGTATCTAAAAAATAATCAACTAAAAATGAAGATTCTTCTAACGGGGTATACATATACTCGTAAAAACCTGTTCGAGGTGTTTGATTCTTATCCGGAGAAAGAGAATCTATATTTTATTTTGCCTAATAACTGGAAAGAGAAAGGCGGCAAGGTTGTTTATAAGCCGATGAGGAAAAAGGGTTTTAATATTTATCACTCGCGGGCCTTTTTCTTTCACTCCCACTATCCGGTCATAGGCGGACTGTTTAAGGGCTGGATGCCATTTTTTATTTTCAGATTCATATGGCTTAGGTTCACTCAGGGGATAGATATACTATATACAACAGGCGAGGTAAACCTGCTGGGCACCCTCTACAATGCCGTATGGTCTAAACTATTGGGAGTAAAGCATATCCTGAATTGTTGGGAGAATATTCCGTATGAGAATAAGGACAAAGGTTTTAAGCTGGTTTTTAAAAAGTGGATAATAAGGGCAAATTTGGCATTATCAGACGGAGTTTTATGCGGTCAGGGAAAAGCCGAGGAGATAGTAAGGGGCTTTGATAAGGATATAATACTGAGCAAACAGTTGCATGCCGGTTTTAACGAAAATAGATTTGTCCCTGGTCTTGAGCCTAAATTAAGACGAGAGCTTCGACTCGAGGGGAAGTTCATCTTTTTGTTTGTCGGTGCCCTGGGATTTCGTAAGGGAATTCATGTAGCTTTGGAGGCTCTAGCTAGCTTAAGATCAAAATATGACAATCTGCACTTTTTGATAATCGGCAGCGGAGAATACGATAAAAATTTAAAATCAAAAGTGGAAAATTTAAAGTTAGAGGACGTCGTTACATTTATTTCATGGATGGCGAATGAAGATCTGCCGAATGTTTTTTGCTCTGCGGATTTGTTTCTATATCCCAGCATTCCTTATGAAGGATGGGAGGAGCAATTCGGATATTCAATTGCTGAGGCGTCTTTGTGCGGCCTGCCCGTTATATCTACAAAAACAGGCTCAATAGATGAAGTTATGATAGATGGAAAGACGGGAATTATGGTTAGACCAAGTGATGCTAGTGAATTGGCTCAGGCCATGGAAAAGTTTATTATCAATAGGAGTCTAGGTAAGTTGATGGGGGAGAATGGGCGTAAATTTATTGAAGATAATTATAGTAATAGAATAATAGCCCAGAAATTATATAAATTTTTCTTAGCCGTAAATAAATGAGGATACTTTATCTGGCGAATTTAAGATTACCGACTGAAAAAGCCTATGGCATTCAAATCGTAAAAATGTGCGAGGCTTTTGCGAATGCCGGCGCAGAAACTGTTTTGCTGACTCCGCGCAGGAGAAATCCTTCAGGGAAGGATGTGTTCGATTATTATGGAGTAAAGAAAAGTTTCAGGACGAAGATCATACCGATGCCCGATTTCTACTTTCGGGGCAACCTAGATAAGCTGGCCGTGTTCTTGAAAACATCCATCTCCGCCCTAGCTCTGACTGCCTACGGATTAATGAACAGTTTGGACATCATTTATTCACGAGATGAGTTCCCAGTATTCTTATTAAGTTTTTTTCGTAAAAATTTATATTTTGAATCTCACAGATTTTCACAGAAGCGCAGCGTGTATTACCGAAGATTTAAATCGGCGGGGGTGAGAATAGTAACAATTACCCAAGCCCTTAAAGAAGAGTTTATGGAGCTGGGATTTGATGATAAGGATGTACTGGTGGCACCGGATGGTGTCGATATTAAGGAATTTGATATAAATATTTCCAAAGAAGATGCCCGGCGTAAAGTCGGTCTGCCCGTAGATAAGAATATAGTTTTATATGCCGGTCATTTGTTTGAATGGAAAGGGGCCAACGTGCTGCTTGAGGCAGCACGCAATTTCCAATTTCCAATTTCCAATTTCCAAAAAAGTAAAGAAAATATTATCTTTGTCTTTGTGGGCGGGACGGAATACGATATCGGAAAATTTAAACAAAAGGCTGAAGGCTTAGATAACGTTTTTATTCTTGGCCATAAGCCCCATAAAGACATACCTCTTTTTATGAAAGGTTCTGACGTCTTAATTTTACCGAATTTGGCTGATAGCAAGATATCGAGCTATACGTCCCCGTTGAAACTCTTTGAGTACATGGCATCAAAGCGTCCTATAGTAGCTTCCGACTTGCCGGCCTTAAGAGAAGTTATAAATGATAAAAATTCCGTACTGGTTAGACCCCAGGATCCTAAGTTGCTGGCCGGGGCAATAACAAATATACTTGCCAATAATAAATTAGGCGGAGAATTATCGGAGCAGGCTTTTATTGATGTTCA
>CAYSDF010000017.1:0-17264 GCA_964429675.1 uncultured Candidatus Saccharibacteria bacterium | reverse complement strand
TTTGAAAAAGAAACTTTAAAGAACGGATTGCTTCTGCCCAGTTATCCGGCTTCTCGTGAAATATGTACTGTCGGCGGCATGGTGGCTAATAATTCGGGCGGCGAGTTGAATCTTATTTACGGTAAAACAGAGAATTACATCAATGAGCTGAAGATGGTTTTAAGGGATGGCAATGAGTACAGCTTTAAGGCTCTAAACATGGCTGAGCTAAAGCAGAAGTTGGAAATGCAGGGCCTAGAAGGAGATGTTTATCGTAAGCTCTACGAATTAGTTAATACAAACTATGATTTACTTAAGCAGGCTAAGCCGAATGTCTCAAAAAATTCAGCCGGTTATTATCTATGGAATGTCTATGAAAAAGAGGGCGGTGTTTTTGATCCAACTAAAGTTCTGGTTGGCTCCCAAGGAACATTTGGCATTATAACCGAGATTAATTTTAAATTGATTGAGCCTAAGGCCTGCGAACATTTGCTCGTAATATTCTTAAATGATCTTAAATTATTACCCGGAGTTACTAATCATCTTTTGAAATTTAAACCTCAAAGTATTGAATCTTATGATGACAATACATTTAAGGTGGCGATAAGACTGCTGCCGGATATTATTAAGCGCCTGAAAGGCGGAGTACTAAGACTACTTTTTGGATTTTTACCGGAACTTTGGATGTTGCTTACCGGCGGCGTTCCTAAGATTGTGCTTCTGGCAGAATTTAGCTCTGATAGCGAGAAGGATGCTCTTAGACGGGCTATGGAAGCAAAACAAAGCCTCAAAGAATTCCAATTAAAATCAAAGCTAATTTTGACTAAATCAGGAGAGCAGAAATACTGGGTAATTAGGAGAGAAAGCTTTAATCTTCTCAGGCATCATGTCCAGGGTATGCGCACGGCGCCATTCATCGATGACTTTGTTGTTCGGCCGGAAGTTTTAGGAGAGTTCTTACCAAAACTTTATGAAATTATGGAAAAATACAAGTTGCTTTTTACCGTTGCCGGTCATGTTGGGGACGGAAATTTCCACATTATTCCCTTAATCAAAGTAGGTGATCCCAAAACTGCGGATGTTATCAAAAATCTAGGCCAGGAAGTATACCAGCTGGTGTTTAAGTATAAAGGCTCAATGACAGGGGAACATAATGATGGATTAATCAGGAGCCCTTACCTGGAACAGATGTTCGGAGCACAGGTTTATAAATTATTCATCGAAACTAAAAACATTTTTGATCCTGAAAATATCTTTAATCCCGGCAAAAAGGTCGGTTCCAGCCTAGAATACGCCTTAAATCATATTTCTAAAAAATAACCTAATATAGGCTATGAAAGAAATACTCCCCAGAACAAATGGAGAAAAAACACGAGAAATTATAGCTAAATTTGGATTTGAGGTTGTAGACGGGGAAGTTGATCTTCGTACTTCTTCAAATGAAAAAGTATTGAACTTTCTAGATTCTCTTCGAGGGCTCGGTTTGTTCCACGGTACAAATGCCCGGGAAAGATTCGATACTTTAGAAGCTCGTCAAGCCAATGATTCGGCTAAAGAATCCGGAAATAAGAAGGCTGTTTATGCAGACGAAGGTATTACGGTGCCGATTGCTAACGCGATATTAAATAAAAGATATATTGCAAGTAAGTTTAGTTCTTTTGTTACCGGCTGGAGCAACAATGAGGACGGTAAAACGGTATTCAGTTTTAGTCCGAGTGTCTACCAGCTTTTTAAGTCTAATGACCCTGACTTATTCCACGATGGCTATATTTATTTCTTGGATAAAACTAATTTTATAAATGCAGAAGATGCCGGCACTGAATGGCATTCAGAATCTGATCAAAAAGCTGTTTTCTCTTTCCATGTTTCTAAAAAATTGGCAGAATCTATTTTTATTGTGGGCGATACGGTAGTTGAATTTTCGCCTGAAGAAATGAATATGCTTAACCAGTTTAAATCAAATAGTTAAAGAATAATAACATGACTAAAGTCCTTATAATGGCAGGATTACTACTGGGCTCAACGATAGGCGGATATGTACCGACCCTTTGGGGCGATTCGGTGTTTTCGATTTCTTCGATTTTAGGAAATTTTATCGGAGGGGCAATCGGAGTCTGGGCCGGCTATCAAATCAGCCAAAATTTACTTGACTAGGTTAATCCATACCAAAAATTCTCATAATTTAAGGTCCAGCCCGGCTTATTGACAATATAAGCCATCTTATGGTATAATCATTAGAACGCTGAATTTTTCTGTATTGCCTTGATATTTGCTATGTAGTATCATTATTAGTGCTTAATATTTAAATAACTAATCTGTGCGCTTTTCCAGGATTATTATAATACTGAAATAGCCCTAAAACTTACTATGCAAAATATAAGAATAGCGAAGTCCAAGTTCCTGGTCGGCTTTTTCGTACTCAATTTTATTGTCTCGATGACATTACAGCCAGTAGTTTTTAATGCTATAGCTGGAGGAACTCTCACGATTACTTGTGATAATGTCAGCATTAGTGGAGACGTCTACACTCTTAATGGTAGTTGGCAAGCCATTGATTTTCCTGGTCAATCATCTCAATATGACACGGCTATGTTTTCCCCTGCAGGCACAAGCGCTGATACTAGTTCGAAGGACTCTCCTGATACATTTAATATAACTAACGGCCCTACTGAATTTAGCGGAAATCCACATAATCCTGATATGTCCGGGACTTGGTCTAATCAGGTGACTTTTGTAAGTACACCCAGCTCAGTTTTTGCAACTCTATACCATTCTCAAGTTCCTGGTGCGGAGACTTCTGGTGACGCGGTGTGTTCATTCGTTATAGCAACACCGACTCCGACTCCTAGTATTACTCCAACACCTTCTACTACACCTACGCCCAACGTAACCCCAACACTGACTCCAGTTGTTACACCAACACCAGATATTACCCCTACTCCTACACCTGATGTAACTCCTACCCCTACCCCCGACGTTACTCCTACACCAACACCGAATATCACACCAGCCCCTACGCCAACTGTAAATCCGGTTACCCTTTTAGTCACGACTTCTTCAACTGGTGATGGAGCTGGGACTGTTACCAGTAGTGACAATAAAATAAATTGTCATACCGGTAGCGACGAGGGCTGTACCGCTACTTATAATGACGGGGATCAGGTTACTTTGACGGCAACTGCCGACTCAGGATCTACTTTTGAAGATACCTGGTCTGGAGCTTGCACTGGTAATAACCCGACATGCTCTTTAACGGTAACCAGCGGTTCATCTGCAAATGCTCACTTCAGTATGAGTCCTACGCCTACTCCAGCTCCAACTGGCTGTACTAGTAATTGTGGCGGAGGAACTTTCACCTCTTTCGTCCCGACCCCAACACCTATAGTTCTTGGTGCTTCTATTACACCTACGCCAACACCATTAGTATTAGGCGCCTCTACGACCTTACCTAATACCTCTCTTACTTTCATGGACAGTCTCTTCATATCTTTCTTCTCGGCTATTGCCATGACTGGAATGATGATGATGTTAATTGGTTACGAATTTTTACCGGCCGGGGTCTTAAAAAGGCTGGATTAATCTAAAATACACATCGAAGTCAGCCCTGTAGTTTCTGGGCAGCAACAAGGAGGGCTACGGCTCTCCTTGTTGCTTAGATGGATGATTACAATATGAATTTTCCCAAACCAACTAAAAAACGATACATACGCCTCGGTTTTTTCCTATTCGTTGTAGGCTTATCAGGACTATTCCTGCCGTTCTACTCAAACGGATTTTTTAGCGATCCGGCATTCCTTGGCGAAGTTGCCCAGGATCAAACTGCTAATATTAGCGACTTATATGTTGCTGCTACGCCCTCTTCTAGCTTATCTTCCGTTGATATAGGCACTCCTAGCCCTACTCCCGACCCAAACGCTCCAAAAATCCAAGACAGATTAGTAATAGAAAAAGCGGGCATTAATTTGGCTTTAATACAAAGCCAGTCTTCAGGTGCCTTGTGGAAAGGCGGCTGGGTATTCCCTAACACATCCACTCCTGATAAGGGCGGAAATACTGTAATATTTGGCCATCGCTTCCGCTATTTACCACCGATAAGCAACACTCTTTACTCGCTTGATAAAGTAAACATCGGGGATAAGTTTTCTGTTACCTGGAGGGGGATAAATTATCAGTATGTTGTTTCGGGGAGAAATGTCATTGATCCTACCGACCTCTCCGTCCTTAATCCGACAAGCGATTCACGCATTACAATTGTCACTTGCTTCCCCTTGTTTTCAAGTAAACAGAGACTGGTAATAGTGGGGGAGTTAATCAAATAATGCTATAATATGAACATCATGAGAGTTTTGGTAAAAACCCTGGTAGAGCCCTTGAATATAAAGAACTTCTTAATTCTTAATGTTTTAGTTCTGGTTGCGATTAAATTGGCCGTGCCTTTTTATGGTCCTCAATTGGCTACTATCATCGAGCAGTCTCTGCCGTTTGACTCCCGTCAGGTGATAAGCGACACCAACAAAGTCCGGGCTGATGCTGGCTTAGCTCCGGTATCTGCAAACTCTGCTCTAGATTTGGCGGCATCAGAAAAACTTAATGACATGCTAGCAAACAGCTATTTCGCTCATGTCAGTCCTCAAGGAATTACTCCCTGGTCTTGGTTCACAAAAGCTGGTTACAAATACAGCTATGCCGGTGAAAATCTTGCTCTTGGATTTTCTGATCCAAACAGTACCGTCCAGGCCTGGATGAATTCGCCATCTCACAGGGAAAATCTTTTAAATAAAAACTACACCGAGATCGGCGTAGCCTCTGCCCCGGCTAATATTGACGGGATAAATGGGATTCTAGTGGTCCAAATGTTCGGCAGACCTTCGGTATTGGCAGTAGCTATTAAGCCTCAACCATCACCTAATGTATCACCAAAACCTAAGCCGAGCCTTCAGCCTTCGCCTGTCACCAGTAATCTGGTTTCCGGTTCAGAAACAGCGGTTATTCAACCTGCCGTAAATCAAATTTCAACTGACATCGCTGTACCAAGTGTTAATGCACCTACCAGCGTTGCGAGAAATAATCTTAGCCAATCCATCTCAATAGCCGGAAAGCTTAATCTTATCTATGAAGTATATCTGCTGGTTGCAACGGTTTTACTAGGTTTAGCTATAGGCTTTCTAGGTACCAGAAAAAAACTTGTCCTGGCTACGGCAATGAATTTCGCCCTCTTTTTAATAGCTATCTCAATTCCGGCTATACAAATTGCCGGCAAAAGCTTGGTGTTCTAATCTCGACAGAGCTTGACTAAATTTAAATAGGAGCTATCATAGTGTAAGAGTTACACTAATTGCTCATTAAAAAAAGGGGGGCGTCGTGAACAATCAATCCTATGCTTCTGAAATCAGGTACCGCAAAGAAGAATTAAATGCCCTAATACTAGCTCACAACTACCAAGTGCCCGAGATTCAAGATCTTGCTGATTATGTAGGAGATTCTCTCGGGCTGGCCCAGGAAGCATCTAAAACTGAGGCTAAGATAATAGTTGTATGCGGCGTTAGGTTTATGGCCGAGACTGTAAAAATCCTAAATCATCAACCTGATAGAATCGTCCTATTGCCAGATATTAATGCTGGCTGTTCACTTGAAGAAAGCTGTCCGCCAGACAAGCTCATTGAACTTCAGAAGACAAATCCTAACTTCTATACCATCGCTTACATGAATTGCAGTGCTGAGGTTAAGGCACTATCCGATTGTATGTGTACCAGCGGCAATGCTGTAAAAGTTGTGGAGGCCGCACCAAAGGATAAGGATCTGCTTTTTGTGCCCGATGAGAATCTTGGGCAATGGGTGATGGAGCAGACCGGCCGTCCGATGACATTGTGGAAAGGTAATTGCTACGTCCACAACGACTTTAGACACGACCAGATCGTGCGCCTGCGCAACCAAGCTCCCGACGCCAAAATATTAGTCCATCCAGAGAGTCCAACCGAAGTTCGTAAGTTGGCCGACTACGTCTGCTCAACAGAGAAGATGGTGAGCTATTGCAGAGCTAACATAGCCCATAGATTTATAGTCGTGACTGAATCGGGCATGATTCACCGGCTGAAGAAAGAGTGCCCCGATAAAGAATTTATCTGTGTACCGGAATATAATGTAATGAAAATGCCGACGGACAGGTGTCGCTGTAATGAATGTAAATTCATGAAAATGAATACGATCGAGAAGCTCTGCTATTGTATGAGAAATCTTTATCCGAGAATCGAATTATCAGAAGATATTCTCCGCCGAGCTAGAGCCTCAATAGACCGAATGCTCGAACTTGGATAGTAAAAAATAACCGCTCATTTGAGCGGTTTTATTGTATCAAAAAGGGTGAAATAACCACCCATGTATCAATCAGGATAGGGCACCATGGTAACGCCATCTTCGCCCACGTCATCTTCGTGCATCCTGCGCACAATATTTTCCTTAGACGTTTTCAGCGACTCGCTAATCTCTACTGGATAATTAGCGATATCTTTGAATTGAGTGACTTGCTTTGTCACAAATTCTTTCTGATCTTTGGGAGAAGGAAGGAAGAATCTCCTGTCGCTTCCATAGAATGTCTTCAATAGGGGCACAGTATGGTGGAAATCTCCCATCGGCGGCGCCTCCTCAATCATACTAGTAACATCTTTTACATAGTAGCCCTTATCATCAACACATCTCCAGACCTGAACCAGGCCGGGAATTGTTTCTTTTCCTTTTGTCTCTGAGCATTTCAGAGTAGCTCTCCTTCCGATGGAACAAAGCTTAAATATTACTCCGGCAACGGTTGTTTCAGCCGCCAATTTTGTGCCAACACCGAAAGCGGCAACTCTCGGACAGTAGTTAACAATTTCTCTAATCTTTTGATCATCCAAATCTCCAGTAGGCATAATCTCAACGTCGGTAAGGCCGTTGGCGTCAAACATTTCTCTCATCCAGCGGCTATTTTTAGCAAGATTTCCCGAATCAACTCGGGCAAATTTAAATGCTTTCTTTCTGGCTTCTGAGCTATCCGCCGCTCTTATGGCATGAATTACACCCAACTTTAATGAAATCGTATCAAGCAATAGAGTCGTTCCATGAGGATGAGCATCAAGCCACCTCTCAAATCCTATTTGCTGAAAATGCTTTTTTCTTCCCTGAGCGTCTCTCTCTGGGATCAAGCTATACATACATTCAATGTAGGCTTGAATAAGATAATGAGCCATTGTACCAACGGCATTTATGTCTAATTGGAACGCCGCCTCCATATTTGACGTATCATCGAACCCGCCAATATAGGAATACTCAGCATCTTCAATGGCCATCTCCAGACTTCCGTCTCTGCGCTGAGAAAAATCTGAGAGATGTCTATTTCCCGCGGCAAGCCTCATTCTGAAAGCATTTCCCGCCACAGTCATGGGTCTGTCAAAAGCATGCTCGAAATCAATCTCCAGCATCTGGGTAAGGGCGAATGGACCCTCCACATCGGCAAAAGGCTGATTTGCAAACATAATAGTTCCGGGCGCAACCGCTCGTATAGTGAACGGGAAATTTGATGAAGCGAGTCGATCTGCTATTAAAGAAAGATCTGCCTTCTCTTGCCTTAAAAATCTGAGTCTTGGGATATCCAGCGCACGGGCTCGAAGAAGTTTATCGATAAGTCTTTTATGACCCACACAGGGGCCAAAAGGCATTTTTCTCTGAGTAGCGTAGAATACCGCCCTTTTATCTGCAAGAAGATCGCCCTTATCTATCCGGGACTCTTCTTTGAGCGAAAAATTGCCCATAGTAGCATGGTAGCGGTCAAAGTTCATTTTTGATTGAGGCATAAAGCTCCTTTGTTTTCAACGTACAAGTTGGCTAGATTTTAACATGATTTAGTTAGGTAGTCAAATTGTATTTGCCCAACAAAAACCCCGCATAATTGCGGGGCAATCTATTGAATCAGAGGGCGAAATGCCTTGGATTCAATACCTCATCAGTGCTAGTAGTAACCACACCAGCTCGCCTCATCTCTTCAATGGCTATATTACCATCGGTAATAGGGATGCCTCGGGCGGTCATATGATTCATCATGCTTTCGACTTCGGTAGTTTTTCTCTTCGGGTCATTTGGATTATTGATATTAACAGCCCGACAAGCATCAGTCATAAGGAATACTCTATAGCCAAGTTTTACTGCATCAAGTGCAACCGCCCGCACACAATACTCTATCGTTAGGCCTCCGATATAAAGATCGTCAGTAGTCCAAAGTAGTGCTTGGAAACTCGTCGGCCAATCATTATTTCGGATATATACACCTTCAAACGGAGAATAGCCATCATCTTTTTTGCTATAGCCCTTTGTAATTACACGAGCACTAGAAGGGACCAGGAGCTGTGGATGAAACTCTGCTCCGGGGGTATTTTGAACGCAATGAGCAGGCCATTTCTTAAAATGCTCTGTTTCTGCTGGATGCCAATCTCTTGAAAAAAAGATCGGCCAGTTATTATCATCGAAGAGCTGGATAACTCTATTGAGCGGCTGGATAATCTGATCACCTTCTTTAACAGCCAGTGATCCCCCCGGGCAAAAGTCGTTCTGAACATCAACTACGAGGAGTGCCTTTCTGCTTCTGTCAGCCACTTTGGTTCTCCTTTGGGCTTTAATTTTCATTTCAAATAACTAGTTTATAGATTATACATCTTAATAGGCACAATGTCAATCGTTCCTACTAACTAGATACTTATTCATATCAGATTTAAGTTCTTCGAGAATAGTCTGATGATGAGGAAACCCTATATCAATTGGTTCAAATATCGGCTTCCATTGAATGTCAGAATTTTCATCAGTGTCGTTGTTTTTTATAGAACCGCCGGTTTTAACACGATAGAAAAGTACGAGATGCTCAGGACTCCTGAAGTCGCTTTTAGACTTTAGCATCTTCATAAAATAAACTTCCATTACGCCAAGACCAGTTTCTTCTCGTAATTCCCTAGCTAATGTCTCCTCTGGGTGCTCTCCAAATTCCAGGAATCCAGCGGGGAACATCCAAGTACCCTTGAATGGCTCTCTATTGCGTCGAACCATTAAAACACTTGGCTTATCATTACGGATCTCGGTTACCACAGAAGCAACGGCAATATGGGGAGTAGGGTAATATGTCCACTTACAACGAGAGCAATATTTCTTAGCCTTAGATTCTTCTATCCTTGATCCAAGTGGGCTTCCGCAAAACGGACAATATACGTAATCATAGATCATCGTTTCCTCCCTTTTTTTAAACAGTCCAAAACTTGTTATAGAATCTTTCTGCTACGTCTAGGATTCTATTTTTTTGCCACAAACCCGTTACAAGATGCTTGGGAAATATGTCTTCTCCGTTTAAAGCTCCAATTAATGCACCCACCATTGAAGCATTACTGTCAGTATCTCCGCCGGCATTACCAACGGCGTATAATGTTTCAATTGATTTGGGGTTTCTTATAAAGAAAGCAAGGCTGAAGGGCAATGAGTTATATACATAACAAGTTCCGCCATCGAATAATTCAATGATCCTAGCATCGGTCAATGAATCCGGATCAAGATCTCTAAGCATTCCTAGTCGAGAGGGTAGATTGTCTCCCGAAGACGGGGGATTATGGGGATCGTTATAATTGGCGAAGTTAGACATTTGAACGACTCGCGACATAAAGTCTTTAGTTGAGAAATCTTCCGGCTTCTCCAGCCCAAGACAATAATTTACTGCAAAGACTTGTGCTAAAGCCGACTCGACAGCCATTTTATTAAAATGGGTCATAAATGTGAGACGAATCAGGTCATTCATAAATTCGGACCGTCGTTCTACCCATAATTCTGACCAAAATAATGAACTTCTAAATGCTCCTAAGGGAGCGACTTTCATGGCTACACCATTACCGGTGCCGTGCTTTGGGTTATCGCTTCTGCCAGATTTTGACCAATGGACCCCTTTACTAAGATTTTCAATTGCGTTTTTTGTAGTAGCCCCAAAACCGAGATTTCCTTCTTTTTGATATGACTCAACATGTCTTACCGCCATATCATCTAGGTCTATTTTACCTTTAGCAATTAGTGACTCAGCCAACACTAGTGTTAACTGTGTATCGTCAGTCCAAGTGCCGGCATCCCGGCCATTAAACCATTTGTGGCCGTCAGGTCGGATGTATTTAGTAATCCGCCCTCTTTTTTCTATTTCTTCAACTGATAAGGTCTCATTTGGCGCAAATAAAGCATCACCGATAGCTAGGCCTAAGAACATTCCTCGTATCCTACTGCGTCCCGCTTCGTACATGACTTTCCTCATATTTAGTTTTTAGTGTGCTGCAGACACTATATCAAAAGTTATCAACTATTCAAGGGGATTGACACTGCTTGTAGCCAGGCGTATCTTAAGGTTAGTGTAATAAATACACTAAATCGATGCCAAACTTTCTAAGCATTAATACAATATTCTTTACATTCCTAAACTATCAGATGAGTTATCTGGAGTTTTTTGGAACGATTTTTACTATTTGGTGCGTCTGGCTAACGGTTAAGGCCAAAGTCTTGAGCTGGCCAGTCGGGATTATAGGCTCATTATTGTATCTGTTTCTTTTTTATCAGATCCAGCTATATTCTGATCTTTTTGAGCAAGGCTACTTTTTAATAACCAGTTTTATGGGATGGTGGATATGGCTTCACCCTAAAACTAAAGCTGAGGAGAATAAAGACAAAGAGCTTAAGATAAATATAAACTCTTTACGGGAAAACCTGGGTTGGAGTATCGTTGTTGCTGCCGGCACTGGCATTTTGATGTATGTCACCGTCCATCTCAATGTATGGCTGCCCAAGTATTTTCCGGAACCAGCGGCATTTGCTTTTGCGGACGCATTTACAACAGCGATGAGCTTTACCGCCCAGTGGCTATTAACCAAGAAGAAGATCGAAAATTGGGTTTTATGGATTGCCGTTGATGCAATTGATATGCGGATATACTGGTTTAAAGGCGTAAAATTTATTGCTCTTGAATACGGACTATTTTTTATCCTGGCCAGCAAGGGTCTGTGGGATTGGATAAAGGAATATAGAAATTATGACAAAACAATATAAAACCGGGGTTATCGTCGGGAAATTTTATCCGCCCCATAAAGGCCATCATTATTTAATTCGAACCGGGATAGAGAATACGGACCAACTAACAGTTATTGTTTGTGCAAAAAAAGATCAGTTCGTTCCCGGGGAACTTAGAGTTAGATGGCTTAAGGAAATACATCCGGAAGCTGATATTATTTTGGCAGACGACAATATCCCAGAGAATCTTAATCCTGAGGATTATTCGAAAGCTTGGGCAAAATATACGGTGGGACTACTGGGCTTTGTTCCGGATGTTGCTTTTACATCGGAAGAATACGGAGCGCGGTGGACTACATATATGGGCTGCAAACATTTTCTGGTTGATATAGACAGGGCTAAGATTCCTTGTTCCGGAACTATGGTACGTTCGAATCCTTTAAAATATCTAGACTTTCTTGAGCCTTGCGTCAGGTCATATTTTGTAAAAAGGGTCTGTGTACTAGGGGCAGAATCTACAGGAACAACCACAATGGCCAAGGCACTGGCTGAGCACTATAAAACAGTTTGGGTCCCGGAGTTTGGGAGAATTTATTGGGAGGGTAAGCTACCTGATCCCAATAGTTCTAAATGGCAGACTGATGAATTTATTTTTATAGCAAACAAGCAGAATGAAATAGAAGATTATCTAGCCAAGATTGCTAACAAAATACTGATTTGTGATACAGATTTCTTTGCAACTTCTCTTTGGCATGAGCGGTACATGGGATTTATGTCTCCAAACGTTGATAAGTTGAGCCTAGACAGAAGATATGATTTATACTTCCTGACAGACACAGACATACCTTTCGTTCAAGATGGAACTCGCGATGGCGAGCATATCCGTCAAAATATGAATCGCCGTTTTGAAGAAGAACTGAAAAAAAAGAATAAAAAGTTTGTGCTATTGTCGGGAACTCACAAGAACAGACTGGTCTCTGCGATAAAAGAGTGTGATAGGTTGCTCAATTAAAAAGCCACCTTTACGGGGTGGCTGTGTTAGTCTTAATTTCACCAAGTTCTTTTTGAAATTTATCCTCGTCAAAATAATATCCGGAGCCGAGGAACTCAACAATTCTCTTGGCATCGCGATGAGCATTGCCTAGGCACACTGATGCTCCTGGGGAAGGAGTGGTATTAAAGATAATATTTTTTCCAACTATTGAAGAGTCTCCCATCTCTAACTCCATGGTTTTTAGATTAACTATTTGAGGACGTACTCCGCCGGCACCCTTACGCAATTTAAGATCTCGGTATCTTAGCATTGGCACTATTTTTCTTGCTTCAATCAGAAATAGTGCCCGGCCAATTACCGGTAAATCAAAAAGGAAATTTTTGAAAACATACCATATTAGCCTTCTTTTCCATAAGATATAGAGAATACTCATAATACCACGTAGTGTTGTCACAAGCTTCATCTCCATGTAATGACGAAAGGTCTCTGGATGATAGCGCTCCATATACAAAATTGGCTTCGTAGTGGGCCCGAAACGAGTATCATTCATTTCCAAAATATCCGGATCACCATGAATTTCGGCAAAAGGACGGCCTATGACTTGCGTCCGGTATACCTTATTTTTTAACCAATTTCCGGCAGAACTGAAGCTTCCAACTACCTGCATAATGCTATATTCGAGTCCATAACCAAGTTTATGGGCAAAGTACAGGCTATAAGGACCCGCGGCAAACTCAACCGTTTTAGCAAAAATATCACCTCGATTTGTAACAAGGACATAGCCACCATCTTGTTCTCTGATATCTAACACTATTGTATTAAACATACATCTAAGCTTGGGATTGCATTCCCTGGCATCCTCTAACAGATACTCAGCCAGTCGTTGGTAATTTACAATATAACCTTCGGTACTGACGAGCGCACAAAATGGCTTTTTAGGATTTCTGCCCTTTGTGACATTAGGTTCAATTTTAGCTACCTCGTCGTAATACATTAGCTTAAGATGAGGATAATGTGCTTTGATTTCCTCGTATCTCTTTTCTAGTGTTGCTACTTCTTTTTTAGTTATCCCGATAACCATTCGAAGTCTTTTCTGAGATAGGGTTGGATCGTTTCTACTATCAACAAAATGCCGTAAATACATAGCAGCTTCTCGAACTTCAAGGGCGTGCTCGACTGAATAATTTGTTTCTGTGTCTCCTTCATGAGAAGTTTGGGCATTGTTTCTGGGATGAGAATTAACAGTCGCTACTCTAGAATATTTTTCAATACCGATAATATCCTTAACATTGCTATCACTGCTAAGTACTTTTGCCACTGCCGTACCGGTAGCTCCTAGGCCTACTACGGCGACATCACAGGAGTCTAGATATTCTATTGTTTGAGTTTTCAAAGAACACCTCGCACTATTAAGATTTGCTAGACTATAGCATAACTATTGACTTGCTGTCAATTTATGGTAATATTTATCCACTGTTAAATTGTACTTTTAAAAGGAGTTCAAATGAGGACAATTACACTAATTCCGGGAGATGGAATCGGACCCAGTGTTACCGATGCAACGGTCAGAGTTATCGAAGCCACCGGCCTAGATATAACCTGGGAACTTGCATTAGCCGGTGCCACGGCCCTGAAAGAAAAGGGGAGTCCGTTACCTCAAGAAACTTTGGATTCAATCACTAGAAATAAGATTGCCTTAAAAGGCCCATGCGATACGCCAATCGGCGGGGGATTTGCCAGTGTGAATGTGGCGCTTCGTAAAGAATTTGATCTATACTCTAATCTCCGGCCGATCAAATCTATGCCCGGAGTAAAAAGCCGATACTATAATGTTGACCTTGTAGTCTTCAGGGAAGGTATTGAGGATATTTATGGTGGCGAGGGTTACTATTTAGATGACAGTAACAATCGTGTGATAGAGAAAACTCATACTGCTATGTTGACCGGCAAAATCACCTGGGACAATTGTTTTCGATATTTCATGTCTGTCTTTGATTACGCTGTAAAACATAACCGTAAAAGAGTTACCATAGTTCACAAAGCAAACATTGTTAAGGAAGCTTACGGAATGTTCCTAGAGGTGGGACTCGAGTTTGCTAAGATATGCCGAGATATTAAAGTTGATGAGCGCATTATTGATCATATGGCTATGAGGCTGGTGATGAACCCCAATGAGTTTGATATCATCGCTTTGCCTAATATGTTTGGCGACATTATTTCTGAGGAGTGCGCCGGATTAATCGGCGGATTGGGTCTTGTTCCTGGAGCGAACATAGGTTCCGGCTATGCAATCTTTGAAGCAGCTCATGGTACTGCACCCGATATTGCCGGTAAAAATCTTGCTAATCCTACAGCCGTCATTCTTTCCGGAGCGATGATGCTTGATCACATCGGGGAAATAAGAGCTGCCTGTACAATCCGGCAAGCCGTATCGGACGTCATTGCTGAAGGCAAGAATGTCACCAAGGATTTAAATCCCGCGGGTGTTGGGACAATCGAAATGACTGATGCAATTATTGAGCGGATGGGCAAGTGGTCAGACTACTACTTTGCCTAGACAAATTTAAAAGAGCCCCGCCGTGGCGGGGCTCTTTTTTGATTTTAAATAATGATTGCTCCCGAATACTGCCAATAGTAACGTAGATGCCCATCGGGGAAGAAAATCAGATTTCTCATCTCTTCAGATTCAGGCTGAACAGTAAGACAATAGTTGAGGCAGATATTCTGACCACCTACATCATAAACTGTCGCTCCATGTGGTAGCTGCAGTAATTTTGAACCTTGGGTCTGCAGATAAGAGATGATGTCGTTGATTTGATTTTTTGGAAGATGATGTCTATTAGTCCAGTCCCAGGCTTCCTGATTCAAAACCGTATCCGGTTTATTGACCGGCGTAAAAGTCAGTTGTTCAACTTTATTTTGTCTTGCAAAATCAAGAAGATTCTCAAGTTCTTTCCGGCTATCAATAAACCCAGCCGCTCCTATACAGGTAAGACGGACCGAGAACCCATGTCCATGCAGCAGATTTATCAGACTAGGCAGATTTATGTAACTGTTTCGATAGGGGACATAAATCTGATGATTTTTTTTCTCATCATAATGAACGACAGAAATTGCCACAGTAGTCATCCCGCTTTGGTACCAATACTTAAGATATGCATCGTATTTCCCGTGATCAGCGATAGGAATGCCATTAGTCTGTATCTCAATCAACGGGAATTCATACTTTTTCATAGCATCAAGGTATTTGCTTATTTGGTCTGGAAATAGAGTCGGCTCGCCCTTTCCCGTAAACATGGCCGTGGTTACACCACTTTGCTTAGCCAAAAGACAAGCGATTTCAAAGTTCCGCCAGTTGACCTGAGGCTCCTTGAGCTCAAGACCAAGCGGGGGAGTCATTTTAGATACGCAGAATGGACAGCGGGCATTACAGGCCTCGCTGCCAGCCAAAATACTAAATGTTCTGATTTTCACTGATCACCTCTTTTTTAATGGACTAGATGTCCTAGAATAGTACAAGAAAGATCCTAACTTGTCAAATTGACATCTCTGCTAGATTAGTGTACTATCTGTATGTTCTTTTACACCCGACCCCAATAAGACAACAAGGAGAAGTGAGTGGCAGACTTCAGGAATGGTCTTCCGAAGGGCTTTGTTCTAGCTAAGCCGATTAAGCAAGAAGAATACGACGAATCAATAATTTATGACCTTGAGAAACAAGGACGCCTAATTATTACCCGAAAACGAGATGGCTGGAAGCTATTGGCTCATTTTGATGCCAAAGGTACAATCAGACTTTATACTGATGGTATAAATGAGGTTGATTCTAGGTTGGATCATATTAAAGAGGAGCTACGTCTAGTAGGAGTTCCGGTAAATACACTTATTGTCGGAGAAGCTATTGTTGATATAGCTAGTAACGATGACCTTACCAAAGTACAAAGTATTTTTGGTTCAAATTTAAGCAAGGCTATGGATATCCAGAAAGAGCACGGTAAAGTTCGTTTCATGGTGTTTGGGGTAGTGCCCCTCTCTAAAGAAAATAGCTACTCGACGATAGATTTCCGTTTGGCATATATGTCATGTGAGTTAAGCAGGCCTGTTCCCAGATTTAAATATGTATTCCAGGTTCCTATCATTGCTGCTAATTTTACTAAGGCAAAGGAAATTGTAGTCAAAAGAAACTGGGAAGGATTAGTGCTATACGCAGATGATTATCAATTAACTTACCGGACCGATGGTAAAAATCCGGCCAGACCCAAGGGCTGCTATAAATGGAAACCGATTATGGAGGACGACTTTATCGTCAGGGAATGGCTGCCAAGGCCAGATAAAACACTCAAAGAGATTGTGCTATCTCAGATTGACCCGGTCACTAAAAAAGAATTCTACTGTGGTAAGCTAGGCTCCTTCAATGATAACATGCGCCATGAGCTTCGCTTTCTGAACTACCCAGTGGTCGTTCAGGCTAGGTTCGATACCAGATACTCAAAAACCGGTAAAATCAGAAATCCTCGATTTATGAGAATTAGAGACGACAAGAAAATTGAAGACTGCGTTGCTCCAAAGCATTACGGCTCGGATTAATATCCGGGCTTTTTAATTACTAAGATACAGATGATTACTTTTAATATATTCTGCTATTTCCGGCGAAACTAAATGATCATATGATGATTGGCGGGTGGATTAAACGCACCGCCAAATATAGCTATTTGTTTCATCTGAGTAACTTTTCTTTTAACTCCTGATAGCCTTGAGTATAGTGTGTAGATAACATAGATTCTTCCAGGTCACGGCCGAAAGCTCGCCTGGAAACAATTATAATCGGTGGAGCTTGCACACGCTTGAAGAATGATTGATTGAATAGTCGCCAGCACCTTTCGAGATCTTTTACAAAATCTTCAGCAGTAGGAAAAAGTCTCTTTAAAGTTCCCTGCTCTAATTTGAGTTCCGGCTCGAGCTTATTCTCAGAATATAATTCTAAAAACTTTTCCGGATTCCATCGGAATTCTGTAACTGCTCTAACCCATTCATCATGATAGCCACGCCTAGACGGATAGCCGTAATCAAAAGGATCTTTTTGGCCGGCTTCAAGTTCTGCGGAAGGAATCTGGTCGATGCATTCCTTGGGAATAACTTCCTTCTTAAAAACTTCGGAATTCAAATACTGGGCCAACTGCCTGACCTCTCTTTTTACAAGATCGCCAAAGGGAGCAAGAGCGCCGGCTATATCACCATGGAGGGT
>CAYSDF010000016.1:0-18197 GCA_964429675.1 uncultured Candidatus Saccharibacteria bacterium | reverse complement strand
TAGCCAAGTGGTAAGGCAGGAGTCTGCAAAACTCTTATACGCCGGTTCGATTCCGGCTGCCGCCTCAATGAATTATATGAAGGAAAACTTTGAATCAAAGAAAAAACTATGGAAAGATAAATATGAGATTGATTCGGAAGGCTATGTTCGTTTTGGAGATATCTCGCGCGGTGAAATGGATTTACAGAGCCAATATGGTTCCCGATATATTGACGGTAAATTAAAGGGATACCCTAATTTAGGCGAGGGACTTCGGTTTAAAGGAGAGGCATATGATTATCATGCGGTTAAAATTCATAGTGAAGATATAGAGGAATTTTTGAAAAGATTCCATGAATATGAAAATAGGAGATTAAAATCATGAATAAATACAAAAATTTCATGATAACAGGAGGGGCAGGTTTTATCGGAAGTCATTTTATTCGTTATTTATTGAGTAAATACAAAGACGTCAATGTTATAAATGTCGATCTGCTGACCTATGCTGGAAATCCAGAGAACCTAAGAGATATTGAGAGGGATAAGAGATACGGATTTTATAAAGCCGATATAGGTGACTATGGGGCGATGATCCATATTCTGAGATCAAATAATGTCGCCAAGATAGTTAACTTTGCCGCCGAATCGGATAATAACAAAGCTGTCCACTCCCCCACTGATTTCCCTCGAACTAATGTTTTAGGAACAAGTGTTTTACTTGAAGCAGCTAGAAACTATGGAAGGCTAGAGAGATTTCACCATATTTCAACTTGTGAAGTTTTTGGACAACTGGCTCTTAATAGCAAGGATAGTTTTTCTGAAAACTCTCCACTAAAACCACGTACTCCCTATAATGCTTCCAAGGGCGGAGCCGATCTGATGGTTAAAAGCTACCATCATACCTTTGGTCTGCCCGTAACTATAAGCTATTGTGCTAATAATTATGGCAGTCACCAATTTCCAGAAAAAGTTATCCCAGTTTTTACAATTAAGGCTTTGAAAAACGAGCCGTTACCGGTTTTTAAATCAAGCCAGAATAAGAGGGAGTGGATTCATGTTTCTGATCATTGCCGGGGCATAGATTTGATATTAGAAAAGGGAAAAATCGGAGAAGGATATAATATCGGTACCGGTCTTGAAAAAAGCATCAACGATATTGCCTCCGAAATTTTAAAAATACTTCAAAAGCCCGAAACCTTAAAGAAAATAATTCCAGATCGGCCTGGTCATGACTTTAGATATCTTTTGAATCCAGCCAAAATAAGAAAAGAGTTAAAATGGAGGCCAAAAATTAATTGGGAAGAAGGCCTAAAGGAAACTGTGATGTGGTACAAGAATAATCAAAAGTGGTGGAAGCCACTCTTATCTAAATCCCATGCCTGGAAATAAAAAAGTATATATATTAGGTGCAAGTGGATATTTAGGATCCCAAGCTCTTAAATATTTTGAATCCAAGGGTTATAAAGTTTTGAGTGAAAAAATTGATTTAAATCAATTTTCTGAATTAAGAAAAAAGTTTATAGAAACTAGACCCGAGGTTGTAATTAATTTCGCTGGTGCCAGAGCCCATCCCAATATAGACTGGTGCGAAGATCACAAAGAAGAGACAGTAAAGATAAATGTTGCCGGAGCAATTAATGCCATGATCGCATCTATAGAATGTGGCGCGTATCCGATTCAAATTTCCTCAGGCTGTATATACTCTGGAGGACCAGAAAAAGAATTTACCGAAGAAGACCCACCCAATTTTTTTGGAAGTTTTTACTCACGAATGAGGATAGTTCTGCAGGATGCTCTTAGGGAGTTACCGGTTCTTCAGGCCAGGATAAGGATGCCCCTATCAATGTATTCTCATCCTCGTAATTTTATTAATAAAATTACTTCTTATAAAAAAGTAATTTCAGTTCCTAATTCAATGACATTAATTGAAGATCTTTACCCTGCTCTTGAGAAGTTAATATCTATAAGACATATAGGTATTCTGAACCTCACTAACGAAGGCTATCTAGAACATAAGCAAATTTTGGAGGCATATAAGGATGTAGTCAATCCCGGTCATAGCTATGATGAGATTTCTCTTGGGGAGTTAAAAAATAAAATTACAAAGTCTGGAAGAAGTAACTGTGTATTGTCAGTCGTCAAAGCTAAATCCCTAGGGGTTAATTTACCCGTTTTAGACAAAAAAAAGTTACAGGAAATTATGGAAAGTTTTAAAAAATCTTTATGAAAGGAATAATTCTTGCCGGAGGCATGGGCACCAGACTCAAGCCTTTAACGAATATAACTAATAAGCATTTAATCCCGGTTTACAATAAACCGATGATTTTATACCCGCTCGGGACGCTTATAAGATCCGGAATTAAAGAAATTTTGATCGTCTCGGGCCGAGATCACGCCGGACACTTTATAGAGTTTTTAGGTTCGGGGAAAGAATATGGTGTTAAGCTAACCTACAAAGTTCAAGACGAAGCCGGAGGTATAGCCCAAGCCTTATTATTAGCCGAAGATTTTGCCGATGAGAAGCCAATTACGGTAATTTTGGGTGATAATATTTTCGAAAATAACTTTCTTAAATCAGTAAAAAGCTTTCGAAAAGGCGCAAGAGTATTTCTAAAAAAAGTTTCTGATCCTGAAAGATTTGGCGTCCCGGCTTTAAATAAAAAGAATGTTTTGAATATAATCGAAAAACCAAAAGACCCCCCTACGCCATATGCCGTTACCGGCATCTATCAATACGATAAAGATGTATTTCGAATTATCAAAAAACTTAAACCATCCAATCGTGGGGAGCTTGAAATCACCGATGTAAATAACGCCTATATCAAAAAAGGCAATCTAAAGGCCGAGTTCATAAAAGGCTTTTGGTCTGATGCCGGAACTTTTGATTCTTTGGCTCGTGCTACTCAGTGGGTGAAAGGAAATAAAAATAACTGACCATGCCGATAATATGGAATATGCAAGCTCCTTAAATGGCTTGAGGCTCAACAATTTTTATGGTAGTATGAGCGAATGGTTGACTTAAGATATATTAAGCCTAATGATTTGTGGTATGTAATCGGATTGATAACAGCTGACGGCAATCTTAGTCCTGATGGAAGACATATTAGTATTACTTCCAAGGACGGAGATATGCTCGGGGCAGTAAAAAGAGCTCTTAAAATAGATAATAAAATCAGTAAAAAAGCTCGACTTAGAGGAGGAATAAAAAAATATTATTTACTGCAACTTGGCGACATTAATTTTTATAGATACCTCATTAACATAGGTTTGAAGCAAAAAAAATCGCTTACTTTAAAATCTATAGCAATTCCAAATATGTATTTCCGGGATTTTTTAAGAGGCATTATTGACGGAGACGGTAGTATATCAAGCTGGAGTCATAAAAATAATAAAAATATCCAGTGGTCTTTAAGGATATTTTCGGGGTCAGCATATTTTACGGGGTGGTTGAAAAATAAAGTAGAGAAAGCATATAAGGTCAACGGTAGAGTTCATAAGCTGCATAAAAAAGACAGAAATCCCATATACACAATTAAGTTTGGAAAAATGGCTGCAAAGGTAGTTATAAATAACTGTTATTATGATAATTGTTTAGCTTTGAGGAGAAAATTAAAAAAAGCACAAGAATGTTTAAGATCAGAGAATGTCTTTATGACTTATGGTGATGTCACTGCTATTTAAAATGCCTGGGTGCTGTAATTGGTAGCCAGAACCGACTTAAAATCGGTTGTCCGTAAGGGCGTGGGGGTTCGAGTCCCCCCCCAGGCACCATTAGGGAACTAAACGGCTTTTTGGAAGCCGTTTAGTTCTTTTCTGTTTTTTAGAGATAAAAAAAGCGGTCTCACCCTTGGGGAGACCGCCGGAACTTGTGGTTCCGTTTGAAGACCGAAGTCTTCGACTGGGAACTAAGCTAATGATAGCACCGGATAATTTAGGGTCAATATCCAGTTGTGGATAAGTTAATATACCAATTCCGGCGCAATCCTATTTTTTATTGTGAAATTTTTGATGGACCTCACGGAGCTGCTTGTCAGTAACGTGGGTATATATCTGAGTGGTAGTGACCGAGGCGTGACCCAGCATGGCTTGGACAGAGCGGATATCGGCCCCGTTGCGTAATAAGTCTGTGGCATAGGAATGCCTAAGAGTATGGGGAGATACATTTTTTCCGATGATGCCGGCCTTTATAGAGTATTTTTGGACTATTCTTTGGATGCTTCTGGGGGTTAAGCGTAAATCAGCATCTGTTTGGTTCTTTGGAATCCTGACAAATAAAGCCTCATCGACATCGGTTCTTTTTTTAAGATACTTAGCGATGTCGTCTTTGGCATCTTCAGAAAGAAAGACGAGTCTTATTTTACTTCCTTTTCCGGTGATCGATAGTTCGCCTCTTTTTACGTCTATTTTATTTCGATCAAGAGAGCAAAGCTCAGAAACACGCATACCGGTACTGAATAACACACTAAGCATAGCCCTGTCTCTCAGGGCATCTAGGTTATTACCATCAGGGGCTCTAAGCAATCTTTGAAGCTCTTCAGGCTCAAGGAAGGTCACTTCCCTATCTTCTTGCTTGCTCAGCTCTACTTTTTCAGCCGGTACCGTCTTTACGCCTATTTTGGCCAGATACTTTAAAAAATTTCTCAGGGCAATAATATGATAATTTTGGGTCACCCTTTTTAATGCCTGTCCCTCACTGTCTTTGAGGCGGTTTATGTATAGTCTGTATTGGCGTATGAGATCTTCGGTAAGATCATCGAGATTAGATATCTTCGAAAAATTTAAAAATCTATCCAAATAACGCCTATAGTTCTCAAGGGTTTTAATAGATCGGCCGCGTTCTATTTCCAAGTACTCTAAGTATCTTGTTTTAAGTTCAGGAATAGTCATAGATTTATGCAAGTCGCACCCCGTTAGAAGTCTAGCTCACGCCTGAGAGGCGCGAGTCCGCAGGACCTCGGCTAGGCTACTTCTAACGGGGTCGCATAATAATTATAGCAGATAACATAAGTATACAAAAACACATCCTACTTGAGTAAGGCGGTGCAGTTGAGGAGCGAAGGCGACGAAATACTGATCTTAGTAAAGATCATGTGGACCCCGTCCTCGATGCACGCTAGAGAACTCCTAGTTCTTGCAGAGCCTTTTCGTAGAGCTCGATGGCTCTTTTTGCCTGGGCATATCTTACAAAAGAATTGGCGTCGTGGGCAATTTTATTTCTTAGCTTGTGGGCTTCCCATAGGCCCTCAAGAGATACGAGCTGTGCCTTGTCTATGTTGACGAGGCGTTCGCCCATAGTTTCTCCTGGATAGCCGGCTGATTTGAGCACCTCGTCTACTAGCTTGTCAGATTCTATAACTGCAAATTTCCATTCTGCTTCTCTGGGAGAATCGATGTGTCTCATTATCTCTTCCCATTTCATTCCTACGCCTCCACGGGCGGGAACAAGCGGGGCGACAATATTCTTTATAGTCTTCATTGGCCGCCTGTTAAGCTTGTTTATTCTAATAATAATAAAAACAAGAAGAGCGAATAAAATCACGCATGCAAAGAACATGACTAGTTTTATTTGGCTGGCATCGGGCAGGAAGTCTAAAATCTGAGCCAAGCCTAGCTGAGATAATATGTTAGAACTAGTCATAGTTTATAAAGACTGCTCCAGTTTATAGGCTACATTTAGGAGGGTTTCTTCGTCAAAAGATTTACCTATTATCTGAAATCCGACGGGCATGTTACTGTTTTTGCCCATCCCTATCGGTATAGATATTCCGGGAAGCCCGGCGAGATTAACCGGTACGGTATACATGTCCTCAAGATACAAAGAAAGGGGGTCGGATACCTTCTCCCCTATCTTAAATGCCGTGCTTGGAGTTGTGGGCCCGACTATAACATCAACTTCCGCGAAAGCATCATCGAAATCTTTCTTTATCAAGGCCCTTACCTTTTGAGCCTTTAGATAATAAGCGTCGTAGTATCCCGAGGAAAGTGCGTGTGTTCCGATCATTATTCTTCTTTTTGGTTCAGGCCCGAATCCGTGTGAGCGCGATTCAAGATAAGTATCGATCAATGTCTCTCCTTTGTGCGAGGAATAGCCATATCGAATGCCATCGAAGCGGGCCAGATTAGACGATACTTCGCTGGGTACGATAATATAGTAAGTGGCCAATGCATACCCAAAGTTAGGAAGGCTTATCTCAACTATTTTACAGCCCAGGTCTTCGAGTTTCGATATTCCGAGTCTTATTTTCTCTTCTACTTCAGGAGCAAGTCCGTCCCCGAAAAATTCTTTTGGTATCCCGATCTTCAATCCTTGGATATTGTTATTAAGTTTTTTAGTAAAATCAGGAGAAGTTTTGTTAATGGTGGTGGAGTCAAATTTATCATATCCTGAAATAACGTTTAAAACTAAGGCGGCATCGGACACATTTTTTGTTACTGGCCCGATCTGATCAAGGGACGAAGCCATAGCTATTAATCCATGACGGGATACCCTGCCATATGTTGGTTTAAGGCCAACTACACCGCACATGCTTGCTGGTTGCCGGATTGATCCTCCGGTATCTGAGCCAAGAGCAAAAACGCATAAGTCTGCCGCTACTGCTGATGCTGATCCGCCTGAAGATCCACCTGGTATACGGGATAAGTCGTGAGGGTTCTTTGTTGGACCGAAAGCTGAATTTTCGGTAGATGTACCCATTGCGAATTCATCCATGTTTGTTTTACCGAGAAAAACTGCCCCGCTCTGCCTAAGTTTTTTTGTAGCGGTTGCGTCATAAGCCGAAATGTAATTTTCAAGAATCTTAGAGCCGGCGGTGGCAATTGTGTCCTCGACGAGCATATTGTCTTTTAGGGCGCAAGGAATTCCGGCAAGATCCCCAGAATTGGGGATGTCTTTGGGCATATCAAAAGTTCTCAGGTAAGCATTCAGATCCTTATTTTTTTTGGATATCTTATCGTGGTAGTGCTTAAAAATTTCTCCAGCCGAGACTTTTTTATGGATAATATCCTCCAGGAGGGATTTAATTGTATAATTTGGGTGGGTCATTTATTTGCGCGAGATAACAGATCTTACTTTAATAAAGCGGTTTTCTTTGTGGGGTGCCTGATCTATGACTCTTTTGTTCAGGGCCTCATCCATCACAAAATCTTTGGAATTTTCATCTTTCCGAGCGGAGTTTACTAAGCCCGTAGACTGAAAAAGAGGCTCTATATTATCAGTATTAACCTCATTCAGCTTATTTATATAATCTAAAATTGAACCAAGATCCTGCTTGAATTTCTCTTCTTCTGCTGGGCTCAATTTTATTCTGGCCAAAGAAGCTATATGTTGTATCTCCTTGTCGGTTAGTTGCATATTTTATTGGTTATCCTAAACTATCATAAGATAGATTGACCTAAAAGCCAACCCCATGATTGAGATAAGAAATGTTTCTAAAATTTACGACGATTATAAAGCGGTCAACGACCTTTCTCTTACCGTAAAAGACGGCACTGTTTTTGGCTTTCTTGGTCCCAATGGATCTGGTAAAACCACGACCATAAAGATGCTCGTCGGTCTTATAAAGCCCGATGAAGGAGAGATTAAGATAGGCGGCAATTCCCCTGCCGATATGAATACCCGGGACAATATAGGATTTATGCCCGAGGAGCCGCATTTTTATGATTATTTAACGGGCCAAGAATTTCTAGAATTCGCCTATAATCTTTTTGATAGGAAAAATATAATATCAGAGAAAGAATACGAGGATACTCTAAAAATGGCCGGCATTTTTGAAGCCAGAAAAAAAATGATCCGCACATATTCTAAGGGCATGAAGCAAAGACTAGGATTTGCTCAGGCCATTATAAATAATCCGGACTATATATTTCTAGACGAACCCCTAGAGGGATTGGATCCGATAGGAAGAAGAGAATTAAAAAACACTATCAAAAAGTTGAAAGATGAAAGAAAGACCATATTCTTTAACTCGCATATTCTGTCGGATATAGAAAATATTTGCGATGAGATAGGAATAATTTATAAGGGCAAATTAATATATTCCGGAGCAGTCTCAGGATTTACTGGTTCGGGTAGTTTGGAGGATAAGTTCGTGGCTGCGATAGAAGGAATAAAAAATAGTCAATAAAATGAAAAAGATATTTGTTATAGCTAAAAATACTTTCAAAGAAACCATCAGGGACAGGATACTTTACGGTATAGTCATCTTTTCTATTATTTTTTTAGCTTCAACTGTGGTTTTGGGATCTTTGTCTTTGGGTGAGGATATAACTATAACTAGAAACTTCGGGTTAGCTGGTATTTATCTTTTTGGCCTCATAATCACTATTTTTCTTGGCGCGTCCCTTATCTACAAAGAGGTTGAAAAAAAGACGATTTATTTTGTACTTTCTAAGCCAGTTACCGGACTAGATATAATTTTAGGTAAATTTTTTGGGCTTCTTGCTAGCGTCACTTTGACGATTTTTATAATGACCATCGCATACTTGGGGGTGGTGGGGCTAAATGGCGGGGGTTTTGATTATCTTGCTATTGTCGCTGTCATAATGCAGGTCTTTGAAATGGCGCTCTTAATAGCAATTCTTATCTTATTGTCTATCTTTTCCGCTCCTTTATCTGCGACTATATATACAATACTCCTTGTATATATAGGGCACTCGCTAAGCCTGATCCTTGTCTACGCCCAGAAAAATACTGGAATGGTCAGTGGCGCTATATTAAAGGCTGCCTACTATGTTCTGCCTAATTTAGAGAAATTCAATATAAGAAATCTGGTAATCCATAATAAGGGGGTCTCTTTTAGCGAGGTGCTTTTTTCCGCATGTTACACTATTTTCTATTCGATTTTCGCCCTCTATATGGCCCAGGCGCTTTTTAAGAGGAAGGACTTATAATATTCAATCATGGAAGGATTTATATATTCAAACAAATTAAAGAGTCTGATTATTTTTGCCTTTTTTATTTTCTGGATCGCCCTTTTTCAATATAAATTCGACTTCTATAAATCAGAAAGACCATTAGTGGAGCCCACTATATTATCGGCTGAGATTGTGAAGCTCATAGATTTGGGTCTTAACTCGGCAGCAGCTTCCTATATGTGGCTGAATACAATTCAGGACGAGCTGGTCTATCCCGATAAAATACCTGACTACATAGGACTTGTTAATGACCTGGATCCGAAATTCAGTTATCCTTATGCCTTTGCAGTTCTTATCCTTCCCAATTTACATCAGACTGATCAGGCTATGGAAATAGGCAGAAGAGGTTTGGCTCAAGCCGATCCTGACTGGCGCATCCCCTTTTATATGGCCACTACATACCACGTATCTTTAGGTGATAGGAAAAATGCCGGTTTATATTTTGAAAAAGCAGCCTTTACGCCAGGTGCACCGGAGAAAATTAAACAAATCGCCATAAATTACGGCTCCGCTTCTAACTTAAGAAATCAAAGCCGGGAAATATGGACGTCAATTTACGAGAGTTCGGATGACGAGGTGATACGGGCAAGGGCGTTGGCCTATATAACCCATTATAATTACTTAGATCTGCTTGATGAGGCTGTCAGGAGATATAAAGAAGGGTATGGTTCGTATCCCAAGTCGCTTAATGATCTGGTCAGTAAGAGAATTTTAAAGGCTATACCGACAGATCCTTTCGGCCTAAATTACTCTATAGATGCCAAGGGTAAGATAATGGTTATAGTGCCTAATTAGAAATCTTAGTAATTTTTAAGAATTCCTTCTCGGATATTATTTTAACGCCCAGTTTCTGAGCTTTGTCGTATTTTGAGCCAGGCTCAGAGCCAGCGACCACGTAGTCAGTATTTTTAGATACTGAAGATGATACGTCTCCTCCAAATTCTCTAATTCTGTCTTTGGCCTGGTCCCTGCTCATTGATTCAAGGCTTCCAGTAATAACAAAAGTTTTACCAGCCAGCCTGTCTGATCCTTTTGTAGTCTTTTCTTCCAACACCTTGATGCCAGCCTTTTTAAATTTATCGATTAGTTTTTGGTTATAGGGTTTTTGGAACCACTCAATAATGCTTTTTGCCACTACGGGTCCTATGTCGGAAATATTCTGGAGGTCTTCCAAGCCGGCGTGCCTTATCTTTTCAAGTTTTTTGAAATTTTTGGCTAATGTAAAAGCCGTTTCTTCGCCTACATGTTCAATTCCGAGAGAGTAGATAAACTTATCTAACGAAACCGTCTTTTTTTCTTGGATTGCCTGGATGGCATTGTCTGCTGATTTATCCGCGAATCTCTCGAGGTTTAGTAGGTCAGGCCTCTTTAAATAGAACAGATCGGAAGCATCATGTATTAATGCCGTATCCATAAGTTGGTCAATGATTTTAGGTCCGACTCCGTCTATGTCAAAAGCTCTCTTCGATACGAAGTGATATATAGCCTCCCTTCTGATAGCTGGGCAATTTTTATTGACGCATTTAAAGGCGACTTGGTTGGAAATTTGTTCGATTTTTTCTCCGCAAACGGGGCATTTTCTAGGCATATGAAATTCCCGTTCTTTACCTGTCCGCAGTTCTTTGATGACTCTGTATATATCAGGAATTACGTCGCCCGCCCTGCCGACTATTACTGTGTCCCCTATTTTTACGCCGATGCGTCTTATCTCATCTAGATTATGCAAGGTTGCACGTGATACGGTAACTCCGCCAACCCCCACAGGTTTCAATACCGCTACCGGGGTTAATGTACCGGTTCTGCCTACCTGGACAATGATATCTTCAACTACTGTCTCGGCCTCTATGGGAGAAAATTTATAGGCTATTGCTCCTCGGGGGGCTTTTCCTACCACGCCAAGATGTTCAAAATTTTTGTTTTCATTTACGATAACAACGATCCCATCTATCTCATAGTTTAGTTTTAATCTATTTTTTTCCCAATAATCCCTGAATTTCTGGACATCAGCCAGATCTTCTAGGAATTTATTATGAGGATTAGTCTTAAACCCCATAGCTTTTAGAAGTAGATGCTCTTCTTCGTGTTTTTTTTGGCCCAAGTCTGTTTTTAAAGAGTAAGAAAAAGAATCAAGGTTTCTTGACTTTGTAATTTGGGGGTCAAGCTGTCTTACTGAGCCGGCGGCCAGATTTCTGGGGTTTGCATACTCTTTCAGTCCGAGCCGCTTTTGCTGCTTGTTTATATTATCAAACTCTTTTCTGGTTATAAAAACTTCCCCGCGTATTATTAATTGACCGGCTAGGGCTTCGGTAACTCTTTTTATAAAATGATCGAGACCGGCTTCTTTTAGATTTTTAATTACCTCTTCCGGACTTATGATTTTAATGGGTATAGCCTCTACGGTTTTTAAATTTTGAGTAACATCCTCTCCTATCATCCCATCTCCTCTTGTAGAGCAGATTTTAAGGAGGCCATCTTCGTATGTTAGCTCGATCGCTAAGCCGTCTATCTTAAGCTCACAGTAATATCCCCCTGGGTTAGAATTTCTGAGTATTTTATCGGATCTATTTTGCCAGTCCTTCATGTCTTCTTCGTTAAAAGCATCGTTGAAGGATAGCATAGGCTCCAGGTGTTTTACCTTTTTAAATTCTTTTAGGGGTTTCCCGCCGACCCTTTGGGTAGGAGAATCGGGCGTAATAAGCTCGGGGTATTGATGTTCAAGGTCAAAAAGCTCTTTTTTTAAGGAATCTAGGGCCGAGTCGGATATCTCCGGCTTGTCTAGAACATGATAAAGATAGCGATGATGATCTATCGCTTTGCGGAGCTTATTTATCCTTTCTTTAACTTCAAGTTTTACCATTTTTATATCAAAGTAATACTACTAAAAAAGTAGGGCTAATAAAAGTCCTGCCTAGAGAGGTGGCCAGGGCAGCTATTCTGTGATCTGAAAAGATCGAGCGACGTTTAGATAGCTCCCCGTTGAGACATGGTTGAGGGGCTTTTCGGTAGTTGCACATGTAGCAACGGCGCCGTTGTAGGTTATAGTAACCGTCGCATTGCCTATTGCAGTTGGCTTTGCAGGTGGAGACGGGTTGCCTCGCTGGCTGTATAGACACCATTCAAGCCCGCTGTCAGCGGCATAGGCAGCAACAACTGAACTGAGAGTATTGGAAGCTGTTCTTATCTTTGGAATAAATATTGCCAATATGGCAAAGGAGATTGATAACACCAATGTTAAAACAATTGATGTAAACAGAATGATTGATCCTCGCGTTGTTTTATCTTTATCCTCCATGTTTGTGCCTAGTTAAGTAACTCTGTGGCTATATCTCTTGAGACGACTGTAGTCTGGACGTTAGCTAAAAATTGAGCTTTTCCTGTGTTGGCTCGTATCGAGGCGATAATTGTTATTTTTACGGACTGATTATCCCCGCTTGCTCCCCCTCCGTTTCCGGTTATGCAAAATTTTAAATTATTAAAAACTACGTCATTGGAATTCATGGTGTTAGCTCCATTTGTATCTGTTCTTATTAAATTCCCGGTACTTAAGCTATAAGTAACGGAACCGTTTACTGGATGAGTCATAGCTAATGTCGTAGCGGTACAGGTTAGGTTATTAGCGCTGGTAATAGTACTGACGCGGATTTCTTTAGCCATTGATTCAAGGATAAAAAGAGCGTTCTCATCGACTTTTTGGGCGGCAGTAGCTTGACGTTCAACTTGGATGGCTTGGCCAAAAATAGAAACTATCAGCGTGGCCATTATGGAAAAGACGAATAAGGTCGTTAGGACTTCGATGATGGTAAACCCCCTACTATTCTGTGTTGATTTTAGAAGTTTGTTCATTATCTCCAGTTAAATAGATGTGACTCCACGGTCAGTATTCTGGTTGTGCGTTTTTCAGGCCAGGTTACCTGGCTTAAAATTTTTATCTCACAATTACAAGTCCCGACTCTTGATATACTTATTTTTCTTGTAAATCCCGTTATATTTCCAGTTGTATAACTGTATATTCCTGTAGTCAGATCAAACTGGAGAGGCGGATTAGTGCTTAGGGGCAATGGAGTGGTCGAATCCCATTGTATGCGCCAGTCACAGGTGGCCGAACCGCAATCTGCCAGATTTGTATCATAGGCAACTCCGTTAAACCAATTGGCGTCGCGTATTGATCTTACAACTTCAACTCCCTCTTGAGCCAGATTAGCGGCCACCAGGTCGTTTCTTATAACGCTTGATAGGCCCCTGGCAGTAGTTATGGTAAAAAGGACAGGAATAATTCCCAAGGTAAAAATAAGAATTGAGATCAGAGCCTCTATCAGGGTCATGCCTTTATTTTGACGTAAGAAATTCATTTTATGGACAAGCAGCAGCCTTAGTTACTTCTATTCTTCCCGATAGATAGGCACAAATTTTAATACAATCGACATTTCCACTATCGCATTGCTGCTTAGTAACCCCCACTTTTCTTATGCGTATCTCTTGGGGGTTTTGTTGGGGGCTATAGTTCTGAGTATTGCCTATCCAGGTTTGAGGGCCCGGAGGCTCGTAATATATATCTTTAACTGCGGGGTTTGTTTGGAATTCTAGGCGGGGATCAAGGATGACCGTTTTAAAGGTTGGCACATCTTGGCTAGACTGCCATTGTCTGGAGCCACAGTTCCCGGTGGCGGTGGGTGGCCCGGCATATATAATATATGAGTGGTTATCGGTTCGGCTGCCTTGGTTAAAGCCCCAGCCGCAACGGCTGACTGGAGAGGCATCATTAGGTCCTTGGTATTTTTTAGAAGAAGCCGCATATGCCTGTGCACTTCTAAGATCAGAGACCACTACGTTGGCCACCCTATCTAGATTAATTGAAGTTGTAAAATTTCTAAGCAAAATAGCGGCAAGAGTTATGCTTATGGCCATGGCAACTAAAATTTCGACAATAGTGAATCCAGTGTTAATATTTTTGTTTCGTGACATAAATAAGGGAAATTATTGGATTCTTACTTCTATGATGTCTTTGGCTTTTATCCCGGTCTTATTAAGATCTTTCTGATCTAGGAGCTGGTTATTGAGATAGAAGCTAGGAATAAGAGAGTTATTATGGGTGTAGCCATTTATTTGTACTATATTTGTTTCGTTTTTATTGTTTATATAGTAGTTAAGATGTATTTGGCCCGCCCGTGCTGAGGCGATTAAGGCATCTAATACGGTCATATTAGGGGCCACCTCCCCCTCAAATGTTCTCTTATCGTTCCCGATAGATATAATAAGGGTAGCAGTATTTGCGTCAGCAGGATATTTTTGGTGAAGGGCTAGTGACCAAAAGCCAAGGGCTAGTGTAAGTATAATAGCTGCTCCTAGTAGACCCCAAGTTAAAGAGGTATGAGAGAGGGCGAGTTTTGAGAAATAATTTTTCAACCGGAAGGGCTTAGAAAAAGCTATTGATGATTTGAATTTTTTGGATTTCATTTTGGAAAATAATGAAAATTATTACAATTACGGACAGGAATGATCCAAATGGGAGAGCTGTTTTGAGCGTTGCTTTTTGAAATACCATCATTAATATACCCCAGATAGCTGCTAGCCATATAGAAAGCACTATCGCTATGAATCCAAGAGGATAGCCGAGTATAAGGCCAATAGCCAATGCTAGCTTCGCGTCTCCAAGGCCCATCCACTCCCCTTTTGACAGCAAGTATATTATAGCAAAAAAAGCTCCGTATAAAAAACCGGAAAGCATAAAATTATAAAGGTTCATCCGGTTGAATATAATATTGAACAGCAGGGATGAGGAAATCAGTAAGATTATTATTTTGTCGGGGAGAATATAGTATAGAAAGTCAAAAAAGAACAGGACCGTTAAAAGGATTACCGTCAGTAGATTATAGGCCGCTGCCGGAATCATGCCAAAGCTGTTGAATACAAAATAGAATACAATAACACCCGCGGTCGCTATCTCAACAATCGGATATATGGCGGATATATTTTTGCGGCAATAGCGGCACTTTCCTTTGAGTTGGAGGTAGCTTAATACAGGAAATAGATCATACCACTTTAATTTAGTAAGACATTCAGGGCATTCAGAACGTCCCATGAATAGACCAGCCTTCCTATCTAATCGAGATATCACCACATTAAGAAAACTGCCGATTATCAGGCCAAATAAGAACACTAGAATGTAGATTAGTAACATCCTTTAATCATATATTTTTTCACACAAAAACAAAACCCCCGCGAACGGGGGTTTTGAAAACTGGGAAGTTTAGAATTGACCTAGGTCGTAGATACAATCTCTGGCTGCTCCAGCTGCATAAGCGGCTGTGCAAGCTTCTTGAGCGGCGGTATTAGCAGTAACGATGTTACCATGACCAGCGCCCCATGGGGTGGAGTCACCGTCTACGTCAGCCTTTAAAGCGGCCTGACTAGCTCTCTCAAGCTCCGTCCATAAGTGATACTGAGTGGCAGTGGTTGGAGCAGCAGCAGCGGCAGGATTATAAGCATAGAAGTAGCCAACAGCTGTAACGGGATCAGTTGGAAGAGTAGGTGCAGAGAAGTAAGTTCCTATGGATGCTGTCATACTAGGTGCAGCTCCAGTCCATGGGAAGGCAGCAGTATAGCCAGGGTAGTGGCCATTGTTATCATCGAAGAAGAGCTCAACAGATGTCCTTAACTGACTGACATCGGCAATTCTTTTAGCATCTCTGGCTTTTGCTCGGGCTGTTCCCAACTGCAAAAGAACTAAGGTAGCTAGAATACCTATGATGGCGATAACTACTAGCAACTCGACCAATGTGAAGCCTTTCGAACCGGAAAGAGCTTTCCTGTATTTTTGTAAAATCGACACTTTGTTTAGTTCTCAATGATTAATGTTAGTCGCTTAACAGCGAGCCTCGCCTTGCGGCGGTGATTAGCCCGAAGGCTAAGCCCAACACAATCATTAAAAGCTTGTTTATAAATTTTAACTGTCTTATGACCTAATAGTAATTATATCTCCTATGTCACATACAAGCAAAACAAGGATATCCACAGTATTGATTAGCCCGCGCCTACCAAGTTGTATATTGGTAGCAATATACTGGAGACAAGTATGGCTACCCCGAGTCCTAATAGCAAGACGAGTATAGGTTCAATCAGCTGAGAGATATTTTGAATGGTGTTTTCCGACTCATTTTTATAGAATTTGGATATGTGCTCTAGAATATAGTCGAGCTTACCTGTTCTTTCCCCCACCGACATCATAGATGAGAAAAGAGAGGGAATCTCTTTGGGGTGCTTAGCTATTGCTTCTGAAATATTACCTCCGCTTCTGACTGCCTCTTCGGCCTCGGCTATTATGTTTCTGTATACCAGATTACCCACCAAGTCGGAGGTTAATTTCAAAGAATCTAAAATAGGTATCCCGGACTTAATAAGGGTAGATAAACTCTCAGCCATCCTAGCTAGGTAGAGGTTTTTAGACACAACGCCGAGACTAGGGATGCTGATTTTTAAGGTATCGAGTTTTAATTTCCCCTCATCGGTGTGGATATAATAATATACAGAAGAGGCCAGAATTACCACTACAAAGAAAATAAATAATTTATAGTTATTAAAGAAATGCGTCGAATAGATAAGAATCTTGGTACTTAAAGGAAGCTCAACGTTGCCCAAATCTTCGAATATGGAAAGTAGGTTAGGTAATACATAGGTTGCCATTATTACCGCGACCAAAAGTAATGAAAACAAAATAAAAGCAGGATAAGCTAGGGCGCCCTTTATTTTTGAATTAATATCCTGAGATCTTTCTAGATAATCAGCCAGATACAGGAGAGATTGATGAAGTCTGCCTGATACTTCCCCGGACTGTATAAGCATAATGTAAAAGTTCGAGAATAAATTGGGATATAAAGAAAGAGCTATAGACAGGGAGGAGCCGCCCTCAATTGCCTCCGATATATCCGTGATCACCTTTTTAAAAGTAATCTTCTCTTCCTGGTTAGCCAATGTTCTTAGGCCTTCGCTCAGGGGTACATCAGCATCGATAAGAACCGATAATTGCCGGGTAAATGCCACTATGTCTTTATTTTTGACTCTTTGAAGATACTTATTTACATCTATAGAAAGAACCCCCTTATCGAGAGGGTTTATTGCGATGATCACGTAGTCTTTTCCATGAAGAACATCTACGGCGACATTTTCATTGGGGGCATTTATCGTACCATCTACTATATCCCCTGATTTAGTTTTAGCCTTATAATTAAATAACATGGGATGTTTACCTATGAGCGGAGCGAATAGCTGTAAACTTGCCACCGAGCACTCAATTAGCACGTGCATATGATGCCAGTGCTAATTGAGTGCTCGGTAACTTTTTGTTACCAATCGCTGCGCTCTTGGACAAAAACTTACCGGATTAGTTCTTTCAATTCGCTTGGGTTTAGAGAATAAAATTCTGCCCGCTCTATGTCTATAGTCTTTTTTCGGATTAAATCAGCAAGAGACCTATTTAAAGAAATCATTCCTGAGTCTTGGCTTGTTTCAATAACTAAATCAAGCTGGCGTGGGCGGTTATCTCTGATCA
Organism: uncultured Candidatus Saccharibacteria bacterium; assembly: GCA_964429675.1. Classification (GTDB taxonomy): domain Bacteria; phylum Patescibacteriota; class Minisyncoccia; order 2-02-FULL-40-12; family GWA2-44-9; genus GWA2-44-9. The sequence continues at coordinate 760 of CAYSDF010000016.1, read as the reverse complement.
GGGTTCTAACGGCCGGATTAGCTATCATTACTTCTACGGCCGGAACAACTCCGCCTTTAATACCTGGTATAAGTCTTTGGGATATTATACCGGAGATAGTACTGGCTAACTGATTTCGTATCTGAGGCTGTTGGCTTGGAGGAAAACTATCTATAATTCTTTCTACGGTTTGAGAAGCGCTGTTAGTATGGAGAGAGGCAAATACAAGGTGGCCTGTTTCTGCCGCGGTAACGGCTGCGCTCATTGTTTCATAGTCCCTCATTTCCCCCACCATAATGACATTCACGTTCTGTCTAAAGGCTGATCGCAGGGCCTTGTGGAATGAGAAGGTGTCCTGATAAACTTCCCTCTGGTCGATAACGCTTTTCTCCGGTATGAACATATATTCTATGGGGTCTTCGATAGTTAATATCTTTTCAGCTCGCTCCTTGTTTATAAGATTTATAAGGGCGGCTAAAGTCGTGGATTTTCCATGGCCATTTGGACCGACAACCATGACAAAGCCTTGAGATAATCTTGAAAAAACTTTTATTATTTCCGGCAATCCTAACTCTTCAGTGGTTTTTACGTCATCTGGAACCAATCTCAAGGTTGAAGCTACTCTGCCTCTGGTATAGTAGGCATTAACTCTGAATCTTGCTCCGGTATTTGATTCATAGGAAAAGTCCATTTCTTTTTCAGATAAGAAACGGGACCTCTTTTCTTCTCCCAAAAGAACCGCAACCAATCCCCCCAATGTCTCGTAGTCTAGAATCTTTTT
>CAYSDF010000015.1:0-18353 GCA_964429675.1 uncultured Candidatus Saccharibacteria bacterium | reverse complement strand
GCAAGACGCAATGCCTCCATAACCTTCGCCTGACCAATAATACTTACGAGGTTATCTCTGATTTTATTAGCCCTTTGTTCTTTATGTAAGATCGTATCGCAAAAATCATAAAATATTTTTTCAAATTGATTAGCTGGGGGAATATTAATAGTCGTCTTAGATTCTTTTAAACCTTCGCTTCTGATTATATTTACTCTAGGCCGCATTTGAGGTGGAATAGAATATGCCCGGTTAACATTAATGATACCGTCGCTGCACCATAAAGAATAGTTATTTTGATAAATTGAACAATAGCTGAACGCAAGTAACGCTATCTGTCCTTCTGAAAATTCCAGCAGGGCGCTACCCTGAACATCTACACCCTTATTCTTATCTTCCCATAAGCTACAACTAACCGATAACGGCTCTTTACCCAAAATATTTCTGGCCATAGATATCATGTGCGGAGCCACATCATTCAGACTGCCACCGCCAAGTTTTTTACTATATCTTATATTATTATTTTTAAACGGAGGAAAACCGAAAAAACTTCTAAATACAAAGGGCTTCCCCAGATCTCCAGTCCTGATTAAAGAAATAACCTTTTTATGCTGGGGATGAAATTCACACATAAGATTTTCGTAAAGAACTACGTCATTTTTCCGGCACTTATTTACTGCCTCCAGCACAGACTTGAGATCCCCGGCTAAAGACTTTTCGCAAATAACATGCTTACCGGCATCAGCCGCTTTTAATACCCACTTCTTATGTAAGCCGACCGGCAGAGGGATATAAACTGCGTCTATATTTTCATTTAGTAATAATGACTCATAGGATTTTTCTGACTCAATACCAAAACGCCGAGCCCATGTTTTGGCTTTAGCCGGATCACGGCTAGCGATACTGATAACTTCCGCATTATCTATAGCTTGGAATGCTTTTATCGCATACCTATTTGCGATATCGGCACAGCCCAATATTCCAATTCTGACTTTTTTATTCATAAAAATTAGGACTACGTATATCTAAACACGATAATTTTATATTAACTATCGCCTACAGTCCAGTAGACAGTGCAACTCAATTTATAAATGTCAATATTGTGCGGTGGTCAAAATTACTTTAAAACTACAGTATAGAAATTTAGTTATTTAACAACTGGGGAGACAATGAAGACATGAAGGTATGTCTGATCATTCCGCCTTCAATTTTTCTTTTAGACGAGCGGGTTTTTATGACGCTTGGCATTTTAAAGGTTGGGGGTGTTTTAGATGAAGCGGGGCATGATGTTGAAATGATCGATCTTTCTGGAATTAGCAACTATAGAGAGGCCGTCTCTGATCTTACTTCTAGGGTTGCGGCTAATATTTTTGGCATTACCGCTACCACTCCCCAACTACCGGCAACAATGAATATCGTTTCGGCCATCAGGCAAATCAAACCAGAATCTAAAATTATACTGGGCGGACCGCATATTACCCTAGTTAATGCAGCCTATAAAAGAGAACGAAAACTAAATATCAACGGGCGCGCCACGAAAGCCTTTGACCAGCTAAGTCAAGATTTTGATATCTTAGTAGCCGGTGACGGCGAAGAAGCAATATTTGAAGCTATTAAAGGCAACGCTCCCAAACTGATTGATGCAGATATACCAAATTCTAATTTATTTCTTACTAATCAAAAACTTACCGAGATGCCGTTCCCGGCAAGACATTTGGTTGATGTCGCCAGCTATCACTATCAGATTGACGGGGTCCAGGCCCTGAGCATGATTGCCCAGCTTGGCTGTCCATTTGAATGCGGGTTCTGCGGTGGACGCACTTCCCCATTTCTGCGTAAAATACGCACAAGAACCAGCGAGAACATCATTGCCGAGATGCTGCATATATACAATACTTACGGCATCCGCGGATTCATGATGTACGATGACGAGCTGAATGTTAATAAAAGTATGGTCAGCCTGATGAATATGATCGCTGATACTCAGGCCAAGCTTGGCACAGAATTCCGGCTTCGCGGATTTATTAAAGCCGAACTTTTTACAGAAGAACAGGCCCAAGCCATGTATCAAGCGGGTTTTCGCTGGATGCTTACAGGATTTGAATCAGGCTCGCCAAAAATACTTGAAAATATTAATAAGAAAGCTACGCGCGAGGAAAATACTCGTTGCGTAGAAATTGCCCATAAGCATGGTCTAAAAGTTAAGGCTCTGATGTCGATTGGCCATCCCGGTGAATCACGCGAGACCACAATGGAGACACGGGACTGGCTCCTTGAAGTCCAGCCTGATGATTTTGATGTCTCGATCATCACTACCTATCCCGGAACGCCATATTATGACTATGCTGTTCCCCATCCTGATAAACCAAATATCTGGGTTTACACTTACGATAAAACCGGCGATAAACTGTATAGCATAGAGGTGGACTATCGAACAACTGCCGATTATTATAAGGGCTCGCCCGATGGAGGCTACAAGTCTTTTGTCTACACAGATTATCTCACTCCTGAGGAGTTGGTTGAACTCAGAGATTTCATAGAAAGAGATGTCCGGGAAAAGCTGAATATTCCCTTTAACCCCTCCGCTCCGGCAATCCGCTATGAGCATTCTATGGGCCAAATGGGAATCCTTCCACCCAACATACTAAGGACAACCGATACAAAGTAAATCCTGCATTATCTGCGGGATTTTTAATTATAACCAGAACACAGTTTTACAATACTTGTAAAGATTGATTTTCCCGGTAGTATACCTGATAATAAGTCATTCATATGCTGAAGCAAAAAACAGCTCTAATTACCGGGGTTACGGGTCAGGACGGCTCTTATTTAGCCGAGCTTTTACTTGAAAAAAGATACAAAGTCTATGGCCTTCAGCGCCGGGCAAGTACTTTTAATACATCTAGGATAGACCACCTGTACGATCACCCTAAATATCCTACCTTCACTACAGTTTTCGGTGATTTAAGCGATAGTTCCAATCTTAACCGCTTGCTAGAAAAAATAAAACCAGACGAGATATATAATCTTGGTGCCCAAAGCCATGTCGGTGTTAGCTTCCAAATCCCCGAATATACAGCCAATGTTACCGGGCTTGGAGCTTTGCGGCTTTTAGATGCAATCAGAGAAACCGGTATTAACACAAAATATTATCAAGCCTCTTCAAGTGAAATGTTCGGCAAAGTTATGGAAACACCCCAGAAAGAAACAACGCCCTTCAATCCTCAATCCCCTTACGGTGTCGCCAAAGCCTTTGCTTATTGGATGACCAAGATTCATCGCGATGCTTACGGCCTGTTTGCTTCAAATGGAATTTTATTCAATCATGAGTCGCCTCGCCGAGGAGAGACCTTTGTCACAAGAAAAATAACTATCGGTTTATCGAAGGTCAAACTCGGATTGCAAGATGTTCTCAGTCTTGGGAATCTTGATTCCAAAAGAGATTGGGGCTATGCCAAGGATTATGTTGAGGCAATATGGAAAATACTACAGCAGAAAAAACCCGATGACTTTTTAATAGCGACTGGTAAAACTCATACCGTTAGAGAATTCGTGGAAGAAGTCGGTAAAAACCTTGGATATACTATCGCATGGCGCGGCAAAGGAGTTGATGAAGTTGGCTATGATAAAAAAACTGGGAAAGTTTTAGTTTGCGTAGATAAAGTTTTATTCAGGCCGTCTGAAGTAGATCTACTGTTGGGCGATGCATCAAAGGCAAAAAAGATCTTAGGCTGGAAACCAAAAATTACTTTCGAGAAACTAGCTAAATTGATGACCGAGCATGATTTTGCAAATGTAAGTAAAATGCAAGGTCACAAAATCAAAGTTAACCGAATGTAGTCTGTTCCATCTCATGGAAATAAAATACAAAAATAAATTAATAGCGATTGTTTTAGGAAGTTTTCCCAAGGGCAGTATTCCTCAAACCGACGGCAAAGAGCCACTTCAACTTGTAACCCTAAAGCATCCTAAAGGTAAATACCTTCTAGCTCATACGCATGCACCAAAAAAAAGACAGACTGAGAAGATGCAGGAATGCCTAATTGTTAAGAAAGGACGGATCAGAATTGATCTTTACGGACCGGATAAGAAAATGTTCAAAAAAATTACCTTAAAAACCGGCGATCTCCTCCTCCTTGTAGACGGCGGCTATGGAATTCATATTCTTGACGATGCCGAGATGGTTGAGCTTAAAAATGGTCCGTTCATAGAAGATAAGGTGTTGCTATAAAATTAATGACCGAGAAGAAGAACAAAAAAGTACAGCTCTACTTGGGGGCCTGGAGAAGATACATTCCCGGATTTATACATATTGATCTGGACGATCAACCAACCCTAGATTACAGGCACGACATAAAAAGTCTGCCCATGTTCACCGACAATTCTGTTGATTTAATCTACACTTCTCATAGTTTTGAATATTTTGACCGCCAAGAAGGAGAAAAAGTCCTCAAGGAATGGCACCGGGTATTAAAACCTACAGGAATTCTGCGGATAGCCGTCCCCGACTTTGAAGCTATCCTAAAAGTTTACTTGAAATATAAAAAGGATCTAGGCCATGCAGGAATTTTAGGTCCCCTCTATGGAAGGATGATCATAAAAGAAAAAGGCAAAGATAAGATTATTTATCACAAGACTGCGTACGATTTTAAATCTTTAAAAAAAGTCCTCCAATCATCCGGATTTAAAAATATTAAAAGATATGACTGGAAAAAGACAGTTCATAAGGATTACGATGACCACTCACAGGCATATGTTCCCCACATGGACAGTAAAAAAGGAATATTAATCAGTTTAAATGTAGAGGCGATAAAAAGTTAGCCATTATGAAGACGAAAATAATAAATCAGATGGAGCCCTGGTACGGCAAGGCGGAAAAAAAGGCAATCCTGGATTATTTAAACTCGGGCGGATGGTTGATGGAATTCAAAAAGACAGAAGAGTTTGAGAAAATGATCTGCGAATATACGGGAGCTAAGTATTGTAGTGTCGTATCAAACGGAACAGTCAGTTTATTCCTAGCCTTAAAGGCTCTGGGGATCAAGGAGGGCGATGAAGTGATAGTACCCGATTATACAATGATCGCTACGCCAAATGCCGTTGTCTTGGCAGGAGCCAAGCCGGTTTTCGTTGATGTCGACGACTCTCTCTGCCTTGACACTAAGCTTGTCAAAAAGGCAATCGGCCCCAAGACAAAAGCTGTCATGCATGTATCTATTAACGGCCGGGCCGGCGATTTAAACAGCCTCAAAAAATTATGCCAAGACAATAAGATACCCTTAATTGAAGACGCAGCCCAATCCCTAGGGTCATTTTATAATGGCAAGCATTTGGGAAGGCATGGCATTATAGGAAGTTTTTCTTTCAGCGTGCCTAAGATTATTACCACAGGACAAGGCGGGGCCCTGATCACCGATGACAAGAAATTATATGAAAAAATAGAAAAGCTGAAGGACTTTGGCAGAGTTAAGCCCGGAGTCGATCAACATGATGAGATGGGGTGGAATTTTAAGTTTACCGACCTGCAGGCTGTTTTCGGGATAGAACAGATGAAGAAACTGCCGAAAAGAACCAAAATAAAGAAACACATCCAATCTTTATATGAAAAACATCTTAAGAATGTGTACGAGGTAAAATTTATTGATACAGATCTTAATAACGTATCTCCATGGTTTGTAGAAATTTTAGTACCGGATTCGGTAGCTTTGCAAAAGCATCTTAGGCTTAACAATATAGGCTCAAGAGTCTTTTACCCGGCCATTCATACGCAGCCGATCTATAAGCATGTAAAGGGCGACTTCCCCGCGGCAACTTATGCTGGACAGCATGGATTATGGTTACCTTCGTCATCATTTCTTAAAGATTCGGAGATAAAAATGGTGTGTCAAAAAATTATTGATTTCTACAGATAAATAACGCCAAATGCTTAAAAATTTATTTACTTCAAAAATTACCAGAAAAAAATTAGACAGTTTAATATCCGCTTATCAATCTGATAAAAAAACGCTTGAAATCGGTTCTTGGGGCAATCCCCGGTATGGCCGATTTTTCTCCAATAAGACCGGAATTGATGTCAGGGCCGGAGCGGGAGTGGATGTCGTTGCCAGCGTCTATAGTATTCCCTTTAAAGATGCGGCGTTTGATATCGTATTGTGTATTTCTGTCTTGGAACACTTGGAAGAGCCGGCCAAAGCAATTGAAGAAATGAAAAGAGTTCTTAAGCCCGGAGGAAAAATCATAGTTTCTGTTCCCTTTATGTATCCTATTCATGAATCCCCTGGCGACTATTGGAGGTTTACTAAATTCGGACTAAAGAGTCTGTTCAAGGATTGGGAAACTGAAAAAATAATTGCCGAAACAAATACCCAAGAAGCGTTTGCCGTTTTATTCCAACGACTAGTATTCCAAACTAAAATGAGAATGGATAAGCTATCGAAAGGATTCTTTCTAGCCCTAGCTTATGGGATAGAAAAAATGCCAAATATTACTAAAAAGGTTTTTGGGGATATTAAAAAAAGCACCGTTGAGCCGGAAGCATTCACAAGTGCGTTCTTCGGTGTGTTCAGAAAAATATAATCAATGCACATTGTACTAATTATAAGCCAGTATTTAAGCTTAAACACGGATCGCTAACCGCAGGAGAGTTGGTCTCTGGGGATCTCCCGCAGGTTGGCTGAACCGAGGGACGAAGTGCAAAATTCTAGCCAAGAATTTATGCCGTGCCCCAGAGAGCAAGCTCTCCTGCGGTTAGCATAAGATGCAATCTATATATGAATATTCTACAGATTAATACGGTTGATACCCGTGGCGGAGCGGCAAAGGTGGCTTATGGGATTAAAAGGGAGCTAGAGAGAAGAGGCCATCAAAGTTCTATGCTGGTCGCCCGCAAATATTCTGATGATAACGACGTAAAAATACTCAACGATACCCAGTCTTTCTCTAGCAAAATCCGTCGCAAATTGGCTTATTGGCTTGCTAATGATATCGACGTCTTTTCTTCGGATCATATCCTAGATACAGAAGAATTTAGAAAAGCTGACATTGTTCATTGCCATAATCTTCACAGTAACTATTTTAATCTCGGGACTCTCTCAAAAATTTCGGCTATTAAACCGGTTGTCTGGACTTTCCATGATATGTGGCCGGTAACCGCTCACTGTGCCCATGCCTTTGGCGGCAAGATCCAGGCCAACGGATTTTTCACCTGTCCAAGTCTAAACATACCTCCAGTCATTGCATGGCATAATGAGAAGTATCTGGAAAAAAGAAAGAGTGGAATTTATAAAAATTCCCGTTTTCAAATAGTTACTCCATCCAAATGGCTAGCCGATAAAGTAGGCCAGAGCATTCTTAAAGATGCGCCTTTGTCAGTAATCTATAACGGCATCGATACTTCAATATTTTATCCCTATGACCAAAAAAAATCCCGCCTAGAGCTTGGCCTGCCGCTAGATAAGAAAATCATTCTTACCGTGGCCAAAAAAGGAGCATCTAACCCCTGGAAAGGTGGCAACTATGTCCAAGGCGCTGTAAATACATTTAGGGGCAATTCTAGGGCCTTTTTTGTGGATTTAGGTGGTAATACCAGCCAAGACACCGATCAGGTCAAGGTGGTCAATTACGTAGCTAACCAGACCATACTGGCTAAGTATTATTCGGCCGCCGACATGCTTCTTTATCCATCAATAGCAGATAACTGTCCTCTTGTTGTTCTTGAGGCAATGGCCTGTGGGCTACCGGCAGTATCTTTTCGGACCGGCGGGATACCTGAGCTGATAGAGCATAAAATAAACGGATATATCGCTGAATACGAAAATTCTAAAGACCTGCAATCGGGTATTAAGTATTTACTAGACCTGTCGCCCGAAGAAATTGAAAAAATGAGACAGCATTCTGTTAATAAAATACAGAGCGATTTTACGATTGAAAAAATGACTGATCAATATTTAGAACTTTATAAAAAAGTGCTCGAGGGGCCTGTTGCCGAATAGCATTTCTACTGCAATTTCCAGATTTCGGCTGTTCAGGCGAAGTTTCATGAGTGTGCTTTAGCCACTCAAGAATCGCCTCCGGCTTTGTAAAAATTGTTCGACAGAATACACTGTATATGCCTCACAATTTTTACTTAGCCTCGCTCGAAATCTGGAAATTTCGTTAAGAAAGCCTACTCGGCAACAGGCCCCTACAAAATAAAAATCCCCCTCTTAGGGGGATTTACTCCATCTTTGGCGCCATCGAACGGATTATACTTATTCTTTCAGGTTTATTAAGAAACTCCCATGCTTTTCTTGAAATAAATTCTAAGTAGAACGGATCGATAATTGTTTTTATCGAAGGCCTCAACCAATCCAAGTCTGCTATCTCAATGCCAGGCAATAACAAATCATTTCGGACCACATGATCATAAAGGGCTGTGCCGGGAAATGGCGTAACAATAGTAAAGTTTACGTATTCAGAACCGGCATCCATATGCTTTTTAGCAACCAATATCGTCTGCGCCAGCTCATCATAACTCTCATCGGGATATCCGATCAGATAACAACTTGAGACAATAATACCCAGCGCATTAGCCTTTTTTATTAATGCTGATATATCATATGTTTCATGGCTGATTTTACCCGACGCCCACTTATCTATTATTCTCTGAGAGCCCGACTCAACTGGAAACGAAAGCCTTTTAAAGCCCGCTTCTGCCATTGTCTCTAACATTTCCTCATCAATCACTATCCGACCATTGCCGTCGTTTTTATGTAAATGAGATAAGTTTACACCATTTACGTCACCCAGTTTAAAGCCGAACTTAATCAACATCCTGAATATCCCTAAGGCTCTTTTTTTCTTAGCCAGAAGTGAATCGTCCTCGATATAGATGTCCTCGGCTCCAAGATCTCTGATAGCCACCATTTCCCTTTCTACCCGCTCCTGGGATTGGAATCTGAATTTACCTATATTCCCGGTAATAGAATCTTTTTGCTCTCCGGAAATATGACAGAATGTGCATACATAGGGGCAGCCCCTCGAAGTTGTAGCTGATACATACGGCAACGGCTTATCCAGCTGACCGACCGAAATGACGCCGCCATGAGGACGAGCTATTTTCCAAATCCGATCAAGAGGCAAAAGATCTCTAGCTGGAATAGGCAAGAGATCCAAATCATTTTCGATAATACCGGTCGGATTAATCTGTATTTTACCTTCATGGATATAAGCAACTCCGGCAACTCCAGAAAAATCTCTGCTTCCTCGGCGGAGAACATTGCCGATATCAACTATCGTTCGTTCTGATTCAGAAAGACAAATAATCTTGGCACCGGCGTCAAAAAATCTTTTCATCTGCGTGCGGGCATTAATACCCCCGAGAATTAATAACTTCTGAGGATAGGCCTGTGAGATGAGCCTCACCAGCTCTTCAACCATATACGTCTGGGGTGTGAAAATTGAAGTAATACCGATAACGTCGTAGTCGACTATCTCGCGCACAATATCTTCAGGAGCCATGCCAATTCTTACCATTCCATTGGGTAACGGCGTTTGACGATAGAATGACTGCTCGAGGGAATATCTGTCGTTCCCTAAACAGCAATCAAGAATATTGACTTCAAACTTGGCATCCCGCAGAGCTCCAGCGAGATACAAGTTACCTAAAGATGCTTCAGGCTTAACAGCACCAAAACGCAGGTCGAAACGCTGAGGCGCATATATTAATAAGAACCTCGGCTCTTTGGATGATTTTATTTCCATTTTCAAAGTACCTCAGACTTTGACTTAGCTTTAAACCAAAGTAGCAAAAAGAGACCCGAAGAGCAACTTATTAAATATCCCCAATCCTATCTAATAATTTCTTAGCCAGAATACGAGGCGTGAGACTGTCTTTATATAAATTATAACCGTTCTCAGCTATCTTTTCCGCAGCTGAGTAATTATTTTTGATCCACAATATCTTCTCAGCTAACGAATCGGCATCGGCCGGATTACAAGTAATACAGGTCTCCCCTGCTTGGACTAACTCGAGTATGCCTTTATTTGAAGCCGTAAGATACGGCAATTTCATAGCCAAGCTTTCAAATACTTTATACGGCACGGTTCTGGCGAGGCGAGGATGATCAGAAAGCTGGCCTAACACTACATGGCATTTCTGCATGATTTCTCTCAACTCTTCCTGGGGCATAAAATCTTTTATCCATTCCAGATTAGAAGGCCTAAGCTCCTCTATTAGCCCGGTAATCTTATCGGCCTCCTGACCGTCGCCTACTATAAGAAACTTTACATTTTTGCCCTCTAAGATCTTGGCCGCTCTGACGACATATTCTGTTCCGGCTTCCGGCAAGAAATTCCCCCGGAATAATACCGTAAAAGTATCGAACTTTGACACCGTTGAATCATAAAAAAACCTATCTTCAGCGACGCCGATCCAGGCTCTGAATATCTTTTTGTCATTAAGTTTAAAATTTTTCTTAAAAAATTGGGCTTGACTATTGCTTTCAACCATAGTCAGATTCGAAAGATGTGCAGCTAAGAAATCAAGCAAAAGATAAAAGGACGTTTTTATTGAAAATTTGCCGGCCAATTTCCTTGAACTTATTAACCTATCATAAACGGAGACAGCTGAATTATAAATAATTTTTTTACCCGATATTAGCCTGGCCCATATAGCCAACAGCGGACTGCTAAAGCCGACCAGAATAAGGTCTATATTATCCCCTTCTTTCCGATAGAATTTGATTAGCTTAAAAAAGCTGGGAATTGACGATTTTAAATATAAATCCAGGATTTTAGCTCCATTTTGTTCCAAGCCCCTGGCATAAACAGTATTAACTGTATCCCTAGATTGTCTTATATGTAGGATGTTCATTCAACAAAACGGTATTTTATTATCGTCCATAAAATCAAAAACCCATGGTGCCACATCATTTTTTTACCCTCACTATAACTCCTAGGATAGTAACGTATCGGCACATCCATAGTCTTATATCCTCTCTTTAGTATCTTGCAAACTAGTTCATTATCATAATCGATATTATTTGTTCTTATTCGAATACTTTTTATCAGATCAGTCGGAAATACTTTATAACAACCCTCATATTCTCCGGCATTATTCCAGTATAACCAGTTGGTGGTCCAGGTAATCAAGTGATTGCCAAGCCAAGAAAGCCAATACAAACTTTTCTTTCTTCTTTCATCCTTTTCAATATTAATACGCACACCCAAAACTATCTGGCTTTTTTTATCCAAAATCGGCTGAATCATCGCCTTATAATCATTTGGGTCATATTCTAGGTCAGCATCCTGAATAATGACAAAGTCTCCGGTGGCATTAAGAAAACCAGTTTTTACCGCACCCCCCTTCCCCAGATTATGCTCATTAAAAACATAGCGAACATCCGGTATCTTAGAAACTATTTCCCTAGTACCATCGGTCGAACCATCGTCGACTATAATAATTTCCTTCTGTATGTTGCCTAAATCAACGGATTTTACCCGCCTGACTATTTCTTCTATCGTATTCTTCTCATTGAATGCCGGGATGATAATAGAGAGCTTGTTCATGTTATAAACCTTTAACCTTGCCTAGTATCCTCTCAAAATTCCTAAGAATATCAATAGCCGTATTTAAAAACAGCAAGCAGGCCACAATAAGGGCCGGTTTCCAAATTATCCGGCGCTTTATGATATCCTCGACCGCAAGACCAGCAAAAATTGCAAAAAACGGATAAGCTAAGAACCTATAGCGCGTCTCTACCACAATTCCCACAATCGCTACCGGCATCATTACGAGCATAGCCAGCAAAAGCCAACCCCTTGGTCTGTCCTCTTTGTGAATTTTTAAAGCCTGCGCTATTCCCCAAGAACCAAACACAAAAAGAACAACAGAATAGACCACTGAAGAAACTAAAGTGATGGCCTTGCTTATGCCGTGCAGATGGAACCAGAACCCCGTCGGACGGGCAAAGCTGAAATATATAGATATTCTTTTCAAGGTTATCTTCGAAAATTCAAAAGGATGAGTAATGATAAAATGGATAGCCTCATTAGCTGCTTTCTTGTCTGCCTTAGCAAATCCATAATTGCTCATATATTGATCTAGGGTCGCAGACGGATCGCCTTGTTCACCACTAGCACCCGGATGGTTTCCTATAAGAAGATTAATTCCTCCGGCGGCGTTAGTAGGTATAAATTCATTGAAAACTTCATAATTTCTGGCCGTCCAAGGAACAAATAATATAACGACAGCAAATAAAAAAGCTGCCAAGTGCTTATATCTTTTGATCCATATAAAATAACCTAGAATCGGCAAGACAAGGAACAAGGCTGGCGTCCTGACCAATCCCGCCGCTCCCAAAGATAACCCCACTAAGCTAGCAAGCCATATAGGCTTATCAGGATTATTATAATATTTAAAAAATATATAGATTGTTAAGATAACAAGAAAGACCCCCAAGACCTCCGACATCAACATCCCCTGAAGAGTTATAAGATCAGGGGAAAAACCTATTAAAATTGCCGAGGCTAACCCCAGATAAAAACTCCAACTTTCTCGAAAAACTTCCCGACTAGCCATGAATATAAGGAAGAAAGAGAGAGCCATGATCAGGGCTTGAATGATCCAAACGACTTCAAGATGATGACCAAAAATATAAAAAATGCCGGCCAGGAAAAATTCGTAACCTGGCCCGACTCTGATTATCGACTGATCCTCCGATAAGGGCCCGCTAAGATTCTCTCTATATCCGTTGCCTTGGGCAATATTCCAAGCAATTTTATCGTAAGCACGGGCATCAACAGCCGGCGTAATCTGAAAATGAAAAGAATATATTTCAGAAACCACCGCTACAACCATGCAAAGCAGTAAAACTATTTTCTTTTGATTTTGAGTTAACGTCATTTTGATTTATGCCATTCGACCGTTCTTCTTAATCCTTCTTCCATTCCGACAGAGGGAGAAAATCCAAATTCTTCTCTGGCTCGAGAATTATCCATAATATAGCGCAGTTGACCCTCAGGCTTTGAAGCATCCCATTCTATTTTGCCTTTGAAATTCATTAACCGGCATAAGACTGTTATCAATTCTTTTATCGGCACTTCTTTACCGCTGCCTAAATTTACAGGCTCGGGCTTGTCGTATTTTTCCGCCGCAAGAATAATTCCTTCAGCGGCATCTTCAACATAAAGAAAATCTCTTGTGGCTTTACCGCTTCCCCAGCCAACTACCGATGATTCCTTGCGAGCCGCCTCATCAATCTGCCTGATCAAAGATGGAATCAGGTCAGTCTTTCCGGCATCATAGCCAGGCCCGAACATGCTGGCCATGATAAGATGTATGCCGTTAAAACCAAATTCTTTCCTATAGGCCTGAAGCTCGATAAGAAGCATTTTCTTGGCCATTCCATAGGGTAGGAATGAATCTTCGGGCAATCCGCCCCAGAGATCATCCTCCTTCAGGGGCATCGGAGCATTCTTAGGATATTCGTTATAGCTGCCGATATTAATAAATTTTTTAACTCCGGCATTTTTGGCCGCTTCTATCATGTTCAGCCCTATTAAAGCATTGTCATGAAACATCTGCCCGGGATGAGAAACACTAAAGCCTATCCCGCCGCTAAGCGCTGCCAGATGAAAAACGATATCCATACCCCTGGTTGCTTTTTCTGCATTTTCTTTAATTCTCAGGTCAACCTCAGAATAACGGGGAATAAAAATGTTCTTTTCAGACACTCCCCTTTTTTCAATAAGATTTCGAACCAAATGCTGACCGACAAAGCCAGCTCCGCCGGTTACTAATATTTTCTTATCCTTTAGGTTTAAGTTCATTATAAAATATGGGGTCTGGGAACATGAGTTATCCAGTGTCCTCCCGCTTGTTTATACCAAGATTGAAATTTATCTATCTCTCTTGAATGATTCCAGGCACATAAAAAGGCGTAATCAATCATTTTTTTAGGATCATTCTTGCCGGCCTCAAATATGGCCTGGGGTACAACCGGAATATGGACTCCTGGATAATACTTCCCTTGTTTTTCGGGAGTAGTATCTGTAACAAACGAGATCAGATCCGGACCTATTCCGCAGTAATTGAAAATTGTAGTAGCCTTTGAAGTAGCTGCAAATCCGCAGATAGTTTTATTATCTTTTTTTACTTTATTTAAAATATCAAGTAAACCTGCTTTAGATTTTTTAATATTTCCCTCCAGCAACTCCAAGTTTTTATCTAGATCTTTCTCTTTTGTTAACCACTGAGCCACGACCGATTTTACCGGATGCGTATCCTTGTGTCCGACATACATTCTCAATTCTCCTCCGTGGGGCTCAATATGCTCACAGTCAAAGACATGGAACCCAAGCGGCTCCAGAATATTATTTATAAACGAGATCGTAAAATACCACACATGTTCATCATAAATCTGATCATAAGAAGTTTTTTCGACAATATCCATGAAATAAGGATCTTCAAACACAAAAACGCCGCTTTTTCCTATCATTTTGGTGACTGATTTTATATATTCTTCAAAGCCCTCGATGTGACAGGAAACATTTGCTCCAAAAACTAAAGAGACTTTGCCCTTAGTCAAAATTTCTTCTGCGACAGACTCATTCATGAATTTAGAAATCACTTCATGGCCCTTGGCCCTGGAGACTTCAGCAACATTTTTAGATGGCTCGACGCCGATCGCTCTAACGCCCAAATCTTTCCAGGCTTGAAGCATAATCCCGTCATTTGAACCCATTTCTACTACGACTCCTTTCCCGGCGTAAGGCAACAGTTTCTCGGCAGTTTCTCGGAAATGTATCTGCATGCCTTTTGAGGTTGAAGAGAAAAAGGCATAGTTTTCATGGAACATTTTTTCAGGAGGGACTTTATTGATCAGGCCTATCGCCTTAGTCTTAGGATCGTAACCCAAAACCATATTATAAAAATACTCCGAGGCGAACTGCTCGGGCATCAAAAAAGCATTCGCAATCGGCATTTTCCCAAAATCAATAACCGGCTTGAGCTTGATATCCATCCCGTTAGAAGTAGCCTCGCCGAGGTCTACAGACTCGCGCCTAGGGCGCGAGCGAGACTTCTAACGGGATACATGACCAAAATTCTAGCATATTTGAGAGTTTTTTCAAACCAGGAAGTAGATGTTCCGATTGCAACTTTGTTGCCTTCTAAAAGAATTCGGAACATTCACTTCCTAGCAAACAAAAAGGCCCCGCTTAGAGGGGCCTTTGACTTAGTCGGCTGACTCACATTATGCCTTTTCCATAATACCTTCGAGCTGAAGGATTTTTTCATTAATCCCGTCCTTTAGGCGTCCAAGCGGCTTGAACCCTAGCTTCCTGAATTTAGTATCGTCCACCTCGTAAGAGAGCTGATTCATAATAGGTGAATCGACGTAACTCACCGTTAGCTTAGGTGCAAATTTTTTGATAGTTTTTACTACATCCTGGACAGTAAAATTTGAGGTTAAAACATTGTAGACATTCCCATCGAATAAATCTTTTTTAAGTATGAGATTAATGGCCCGTACACAATCGCCCAGATACAGATACGGCCTTTTTTGATTCCAGGCCGTCTTCCAAACTGTAACCGGAAGACCGTTGGCTGCCTGCCAGGTAAACTTATTAACCGCAGTATCATAACGCATTCCGATAGAATGTCCGAATATGGTACCGAAGCGGCAAGTTATGAATTTAAGTCCCCTCTTCTTGAGCTTCTGCAAATATTCTTCAGAGTGTATCTTTGATTCTGCATATGGACTCTGGGGTTTTAGTTCTTGGCATGTCTCATCAACCCTCAGTGCTTGGCTTCCGTAAACACTGGTAGTAGACGGGAAAAACAATTTAACATTGTTTTCCAGACAGGCATCGGCAACTCTTTTTAAGCCGCCGAAATTAATTGCCTCCACTTCTTCTTGTATGGCATGGCTTCTTTCTGCGTCTGTTATAGCCGCTAAGTGTATGACTAGGCTGACGTTATCTTTGAGATATTTCTTAAAATCAAAAGTCAGGACATCGTCCCTGATAAAACCATACTTAAAGTGCTTGGGCAAATTATAAAGAGAGGGGAAACGCTGACTCTCAAGATTATCAATCAGGATAATCCGGTCAGTCAGATCGCGATTCAGCTCCCTTATAAGCTTAGAGCCTATATGGCCTAAAGCACCAGTAATTACTATATTTTTGTATTTTTTTGATTTCATGATCGAATAGAACTAACATCAGTAGTTTTCGTTCATCCTCTTTTGTGTCAGCCTGAGGCCATCTATCAAATTATATGTCGGCCTCCAACCCGTCAGGCCATACAGCCTGGCAGAAGATATAATAACATTATCTACTTCAATTTTCTTCCTCATGGGAGGCCAAGGAATAAACTCCACAGAACCGCTTCCGAATATTCTTACTACCGTTTCGGCTATGTCTTTGACGCTGTAATGATCGTAATGAGCGGCGAAATATGTCTCCCCTACAAGCTTGAGTCTGTGAGCAGACTCCCACATTATTTCACAAGCATCGTCAACGAACATAAGGTTCCTTGTCTGGTTGCCGTCTCCGTAGATCTTAATGGCATTGCCCAATTTGGCCTGATTTATGAAATAGTTCACAAATCCAAATTCAGGATAATTTTTTCCTAATGGACCATAGAGATTCGCAAATCTCAACGTAATAGTTTTCAAGCCATGGATATTATGGAAAATACGGTAATATTTCTCAGCAACTCCCTTGTTGGCCGAGTATATATCCAAAGGCTTCTCGCTATGATTCTCGTCGATGACCCCGGAACCCTTGCCTGTCACCGTACTCGATGATGTATAAACCACAACAGCGTTGGGGTTATAATCTTTAATCGCCGTCAGCACCCTAAGATTGCCTATGCAATTAATATCCGTATCCAGGACACAATCCTGCAAAGATATAGGATGGGAAGTCTGAGCGGCACAGTTAAAGATAATGTCCTGGTCGGGAATAGCTTTTGCAAGGAGATTTTCATCTCTTATATCGCCTTTTGCAAAAATTATTCTGTCTGCTACTTTAGCTAAGCTTTCATGGGTACTTTTAAATACCGGGTCCAGAGAGTCAAGAACGGTTACAATAGCTCCTCTGTCCAGACAATAACGGGTAAGATTGGCTCCTAAAAAGCCCGCTCCACCCAATATAAGAACCCTCTTAGATTCCATTTGGCCTCGTTTTGTCAAAGTTCCATCCATCGGCCGTACTATACTATAAAATATTGCCGGTGTCTAGGTTATTGAGTTTTATGCTCTCCGGATATAGTATCTACTATTTTCTTAACTCGATCTAAATACGTATTCTCATTTCTGGTTCTGATAAATCCTGCTTTTGCTATTTTTTTACGTTCTTCTTCGTGTGTTAAATAATACTGGACCTTGGATCGGATATCCTTCTCGTCACGGAACGATACCATCTCTTTGCCGTCCTGGAAAAAATCAAAAATTTCTTTGCGATCATCCTGGGCTATGAGCATAGAGCCGGCCGAAGCCACATCAAAAGGCCGCATCGTCATCCCGGTACCGGAATGGGTAGTCAGAGCATCCATATGAATAACTATCTTGGCCCTTGAATATATGCCCTTGAGCACTTCGGTAGTTGATTCGCACCTACCATGAAACATGCTCTTTATGGAAGTATCCGACCAGGCCTCGTTGCCCCAAACATTCAGACCGAGGTCCTTTATCTGCTCCAGAATAGCCAGCCTTTGAGGATAAAGTTCCGGACTATAGCTGCCGACAAAAACTACGCCTAATTCTCCCGTTGTATCTTGCCATTGATCATTTTTATCCATATCGCCGCAAAAAGGGAGATAATAGACATTCTTGTGGCCCTCTTTTTTAAGCACATCAACGATCGATTTATCAAATTCAAAAAAATAATCATAATGCCCGACCAATCTGTTAATGCTGGCTATATTATTAGTTCCTTCAGGATACCAATTAGCGGTCGGGGCTATCATCCTTAATTTATCAAGAGTTTCAGTACTTATATATTTAGCCTTAGAAACAAACACGAAGTCAGGCTTTATTTCGTTAGTGGTCTTAAGAATTAACCTATCGATATATTCATTGCCATAATTATGGAGATAACTGCCAATTTTTTTGGGTAACCTATGAAGGATCCTATGCGCTATATTTCCCGACTCCAGAAAATAATGACCCCGATAATCAACAAAATGAACCTCATATCCACATTTTTCAAAAGCTCTACGGATAGGATTATAAAACATTGACCGGATTGTAGAAATAAATAATACTTTTTTCATATCGAGGGAGTGGTTACAAAATTTAATATCTTAGCCGCCCTTTTATCCCAGGTATAATCCTGAACATCAATAAAAGCCTGCTCCGATAATTCTCCGCCTAATTTATTATTGGCAA
>CAYSDF010000014.1:0-19100 GCA_964429675.1 uncultured Candidatus Saccharibacteria bacterium | reverse complement strand
AGCTCCCGCCGTTGGCGGAGCCCCGCTGAGGCGGTGGCCAAGAATTTATGCCGTGTCCCAGAGAGCAAGCTCTCCTGCGGTTAGCATGAGGAGGCTGGGGGCGATTGGTTTAAAACAAAAAACCCTGAAATTAGGGTTTTGTATTGCTACAGATTTTTATTGCCGTAGCAGGCTCGTTGGTTATCACGCCATCTACGCCAGCTTCCAAAAAGTAATTTATATCTTCTTGGGTGTCGGGTATTCCGCCTAGAACATAAATCCCGGCCCGCTTAGCTCTTTCAACTTCTTTTTTAACGTTTCTGAAGCCGTTATCCATTAAGAAAGCGAAAACTACTCTACTGGGAATTGAATCTTTGAACCAGCCGAAGGAAATCATATCTACGTCGAATTTTTTTCCTGTTCGAGCTAAATTATACGGAAACAGGTCAATTAAGTGAGTCTTAATTTGGGGGTCAATTTTTTTGGCATATGATAGGGTTTTAGCATTATTGTAGAATCCCATCAGTTTTAATTTAGTTCTTGAAGCTGTAAGGAATACTCTTTCGCGCAATTCATATGTTTGCAATTTTTTAACCACTGCTTCGACTAATTCCGGAGAGTCGGTCTTTAAATCCAGGATGCATTTTAAATGTCTAAATCCTATTAGAAAAGTGATCAGATCGTCAAAAGACGGAACATTAGGATAGAGGCTCTGGATCTCTTTGAGCGTTGCACCCTGGAGGTCGGTCTTAGTAGATCCAGGATGATATACAATCAGTTCTTTATCAAAAGAGAGGCAGATATCAGCTTCAATGCCGCTTACCCCTATCTCTTTGGCGGCCCAGAAAGACTTGATGGTATTTGGACCCCAGACAACCCCAAAGTTCAGTGCCCGATTGTCAGGAAGTAATATGCTTCTATTACCATGACTCCAGATCTCAATTTCTGTCATAGATAGACCTTTTTTAATGAACATTATTGACATTTATAGCCCAAATTGCTAACATTTACAAGCGATTATGGATAACACATATGAACTGGCTTTTCATCTCAATCCTAATTCGGAGGAGGCGGATGTAGCTAAAATGAAGGAAGAAATCGACAGATATATAACCTCTAACGGAGGTGTTATTTCTTTTGCAAAAGAGCCTGAAAAAATAAGGCTTTCCTATCCTGTTAAGAAGCACACAATGGCCTATTTTGGATACTTCCATTTTAAGAGCGAAAAACCCGAGCAAATTAAGCAGATTCAGGAGCTTGTTACATCTAACCCGTCAGTGATAAGATTTTTATTGATTAAATTTGATGTAGATTCAAGTAGGCAGCAAGATATAATCAAGAGGATGGCATCAGCCGAAAAGGCCAGAAAATCCAGGGCCGCAGCTCAGAAAGACGAAAGTGCCAAAGCAGGAGAGCCGCCGGTCAAAGAAGAAGAGTTGGAGAAAGAGCTGGAGAAAATAATAGACAAACTTTAAAAATTCGAAGCACGAAATCCTAAATCCGAAACAAAGCCTGAAAATTCTAAGTCTTAGAATATTTATTACTTTGAGAATTAAATTTTAGATATTGTTTCGTATTTCGATATTCGAATTTCGAATTTAAGTAAAATGAATCTGAACAAAGTAATATTAATCGGAAGATTAACTCAAGATCCTGAAACCAGGAGTACTCCTTCTGGTCAGACTGTTACAACCATTAAAATGGCTACTAACCGGGTTTGGAATGATCCTTCAGGTCAGAGAAAAGATGCGACCGAATTTCACACTATTGTTGCTTGGAGCCGTTTGGGAGAAATTGCCAGCCAATATTTGAGAAAGGGCGGACTAGCCATGATTGAAGGAAGATTGCAAACCAGATCATGGGTTGACCAGAATAATGTCAAAAAATACATGACTGAGATAGTGGCCGAGAACTTGCAGCTGGGCCCCAAGCCTACCGGAAGCGGAGGCTCAGATTATTCAAGGCCGGCAGGTACGGGTAGTACGATGGCTGATGTAAAAAAGAGCCCGCGAGTTGATAGTGAGATTCCGATTATTGATGAGAACGAACCGGTTAACCGAGGTGTCGATGAAGATGAAGTCAGTATTAACGAAAAAGATTTACCGTTTTAATCCCGTTAGAGACATAGCTGGCACGGATGTTGTATGGACGGTGGCCAATTATATATCAATGGGATAAACAAAAAATTAACTAGGCACGGTTGCGACCTAGTCGCAACCTGTCTCTAACGGGATGGATTGCGTATTTTGTCAGGAAAATATCAACAGAGTTGATTATAAGAACAAAGATTTTTTAAGGAAGTTTGTGACTTCTCAGTTTAAGGTTGCTTCCTCCAAGAGAAACAGGCTTTGCGCTAAACACCAAAGAATAGTTTCAAGGGCAGTGAAGCTGGCCAGATACATGGCCCTTATGCCCTACACTCGAAATCAGACGATTAAGAAGGGTGTATAGTTTGATCTAACCCCACACATAAAAGCGAGCCTAGGCTCGCTTTTATGTGTGGGGTTGTTTAGATCTTAATCTCAACTACATCACCCTCGTTTATTATATAATCTCGGCCGACGGTTTTGATCAATCCTTTAGCCCGAGCCTCGCCATAAGAGCCGGCTTCCAGTAAAAGCTTCCAATTTATTACCTCAGCTCGGATAAATAGTTTCTCAAAATCCGTATGGATGGCTCGGGATGCGCGAGGGATCGGATCTCCGATATGTGCGGTCCAAGCTCTAGTCTCATCTTCTCCGGTTGTTAGGAATGTTAGAAGGCCAAGGGTTTTGTAGCTTTCTTTGATAAGTATATCCAGTCCGCTTTCTTTTAATCCGAATTCAGTTAAATATTCTTTCTTCTCTTCGGCTGTCACTTCAGAAAGAGTGAGTTCAAGTTTATTAGATGCCACCACGAAAGGGGAGTTGCCAAAAGCCGCCCGTAGCTTATCATCCGGCTGCCAGTGTTCCATGAGTTGTTGCTCGGATACATTTACTAAATAAACAAATTTCTTGGATGTTAAGAGGTTTAATTCTTTGGCCAGTCTTGTCTCATCTTCCGTAAGTTCTAGTTTGGATATTATCTCACCGCTTTCAAGGTGTTTCTTAAATTTTTCCAGTATAATAAGTTCCGCCTGTGCGACCTTGCTTGTGCGTGCATCTTTAGCGGTTTTGTCGGTTCTCTTTGTGGCCGTATCTAAATCAGCAATAACCAACTCAGTATTTATAATCTCAATATCCTCAACCGGGCTAATGCGATTGTGAACATGAATGACGTTGCCATCATCAAATGCTCTTACGACTTGAGCGATGGCATCTACTTCTCGGATATTGGCCAGGAATTTGTTTCCCAATCCCTCTCCCTGAGAAGCTCCCTTAACTAAGCCGGCGATGTCTATGAAATCAATGGTGGTGTAAATTTTCTTTTTTGAACTTGAGAAAAGAGCCAAGGCATCTACCCGTTCGTCGGGCACAGCAACAACTCCGACATTGGGGTCGATGGTAGTAAAAGGATAGTTCTGGATGTCGATTTGTTTGTTGGTCAGGGCCTTAAATAGGGTACTTTTGCCCACGTTTGGCAGCCCCACGATTCCGATGCTTAGGTTCGAATGTGACATGATTTGATGAAATTGGCAGGAAACCAGATATGTCTAGCTTTTCCTGTGTGCCAACTATTTTATCTAAAACGTTTATCATTATCGCTCTTTTTTGCTCAAAATTCAAGTTGCTTAAAGCCTTTGCTGCCTTTACTGGGATTTATCAACTTTGTCTATGATTTTACATATTCAAAGTTAAGTGTTAAACTTTGAATATAGAAATCTATGTTCAAAGCAGGTATTTATAAGCAACAACTTGATTATAAGAGCTTTTCTCCGTCTCCAGTGAACGGCCCTTTTGCGTGGTCAGATCAGAAGATAGACCTACTCCTAGAAGAGGCTAATAGGCTTTTAGGCGAGCTAGATACCTACTCAATGCTGGTTCCCGATATAGATTTTTTCATTCGGATGTATGTCGTTAAAGAAGCAACGACCTCAAGCAGTATTGAAGGAACCAAAACAGGTGTTGACGAGGCCTTACTTCCAAAAGAAGAAATTGATCCTGAACGAAGAGACGATTGGGCAGAAGTTCAGAACTATATTGAAGCGATGAATTTTTCTATAACTCAATTGAAAAAACTACCGCTTTCAATGAGACTCCTGAAAGATGCCCACAAAATCTTACTCTCTGGTGTTAGGGGTAAATACAAGTTACCAGGCGAAATTCGCACGAGTCAAAACTGGATTGGTGGAGCCACTCTTAAAGATGCTGCATATATTCCACCTCACAAAGATGAAATACCAGAATTACTGAGCGATCTAGAAAAATTTTGGCACAATAAGACTCTTGAGATCCCGCACCTCATTAAAGTTGCCTTGAGTCATTATCAATTTGAGGCAATCCATCCATTCTTGGATGGCAATGGCCGTATTGGCCGACTGCTAATCACCTTATACTTGGTGTCCTTCGGCATACTCAAAAAACCAACGCTTTATCTATCTGATTTCTTTGATCGCAACCGTAGCAATTATTATGATGCTCTCGCCCGAGTCAGGACCTCGGATGACATAGAGCATTGGATCAAGTTTTTCTTGGTTGGCGTTGCTGAAACTTCAAGAAAAGCCATCGAGACATTCAAGAAGATCGCAAGCTTGCGAGAGAAAGTCGAAGCCAGTCTTAAAACATTGGGCAAGCGCACCGAAGTTGCCGCAAAGCTATTAGAGCACTTGTATTCAAGTCCCATTATGAACACAACCCAAATAGCTGAAAAACTTGAGATCACCTATTCTTCTGCCGCCACATTGGTCAAACAATTTGAGCAACTCGGTATTCTCAAAGAAACCACCGGTTTTAAAAGAAATCGGCTCTTTGTGTTCTCTGAATATCTGGCCTTGTTTGAGAAATAAATGAATAAACTACCAAACTATCATTTTCAGGCTGGGAAATTTCACAGAGGGTTGGCTTTAACTTAACTTAGGTTAAGAGTTGCTTAAGTCAACGAAACTAGTTTACTTGTCACCCTTTTTATTTGTTAAGGGAGAGATTTACCTGTACACTTAACAGCATGAAACAAAAAACGATCTCTTCTGTACTCTCGGTTATTCTTTCAATAAGCATGCTGGGAATGAACGCGTTGCCAGTCCTGGCGCTTGGAGAACTACCTATTACTACTCCCGCGCCCGATCTATCAACGCCCACACCGATTCCTACCCCTGAACTTACTCCAACCCCACCACCTTCAATTCTGCCCCCTGATACGATGCCACCGCTAATATCCGGTGTTCTTGAGGCCTCGCTATTATCAGCTGATGCTACGATTGTCTGGACTACCGATGAGTTGGCCATATCTACATTAGAATACGGCCCAACAACAGGTTACGGTTCGTCAGCTACTCTTCCAGCGACAGCTTTATTGGTCCATACAGGAATTATCCTAAATCTTTCTCCTTCGACGACATATTATTACTGCATCCATGCCGCTGACTTGTCGAATAATATCTCTAACTCCTGCAATTCTTTTACCACTGCCGCATCCGACACAGTAATTGATGCTAATCCGCCAACTATCTCTGACATATCCATTTCATCTCTGACCACCACTTCGGCGACTATTAATTGGACTACCGAAGAAGTGGCTAATGGAGAAATAGAATACGGTGTAACGTCAAGCTACGGATCGGTAACGAATTTTGATTCAGCTCTGTCTATAGATCACCAGGCAGTTATTTCAAATCTTCAGCCAAATACACTTTATCATTACAGGATCACATCCAGCGACCAGGTGGGTAACCTTGCAACATCACCGGACAATATGTTTACTACCGAAATGACGGTGGCTGCAGATAACGAATCGGGTTCAGTTGGTGCATCGGCTATTATCTCTGGTGTAGAAACTGCAGAAGTTACTTTTACCTCTGCTACAATAGCCTGGCAAACTGATATTCCATCAGACTCTCAAGTGGAATATGGCGATAGCTCTCTGTTCGGTCAATCAACCACGCTTAATACAGCTATTACTACTTCTCATTCGGTCACAATCTCCGGACTTTCTCCAAATACTAATTATTACTTCCGAGCAAAATCTAAACCAGCAGGAGTTGATATTGCGACTGTTTCTTCCAATCATGATTTCAGTACGTTGTCGGAAGCAATACCCGAATTACCAGCTGCTAATATTTTATCTGTCTTGGCTGGATCAATTACCACCGTGGCAGCAACGATATCAGTAACAACCGATATATCAGCCACCACTAGCGTTGAGTATGGTATTACAACCGAATATGGCCAAACAACTGCTATGAACACATCAGCCACTTCTCATACCATCAATCTGACAGACCTTGAACCGGCCACTACCTATCACTATCGAATAAAAGCAATTAATACTGATGGAGATATTACATTCTCCGAAGATCATACATTTACCACCTTAGCCCCTAGTGTACCTCTGTCGCCGCCATCTGCGATTACTAATCTTTCAGCAATAGTAGACGATAGTACTTCCGCTACGCTTCATTGGAATGTGACTTCAAGTAACATAGACGCTGCCGCTAAATACGATATTCGTTACAGTACATCAATCATCACTTCTTCAAACTTCGACTCTGCTCAACCAGTTCAGCTGACCTCAGTCATATATGCAGAGATATCTCCTTCAGGCACGGGCCGCAGTTATGAAATCGCCGGTCTTATCCAACGTACCCAATATTATTTTGCTCTTAAATCTAAATATGAGAGTACTGCCTATTCATCTATCTCGAATGTGGTTTCAATAGATCTCACATCAAACATAATTCAAAATTCAAATACGCCATCTGATGTAAGTGGCTCTCAGCCCTCGCAAAGCTCTGGCGGGCAAGCAAGTGGAGGCGGGGGCAGTATATCTGGTCCGGTAAGTGAACCTTCTATGCTCAATGCCGCGGGAGATGATAAAGAAGTTGTATTGAGCTGGAAAAACCCACAGGAATCTAGTTTCGTTCGCACCATCATTGTTAAAAAAGGAGGTAGCTATCCTACGTCACCAAACGATGGCCAAGTTATCTTTGAAGGTCACGGCGAAACATTTACCGATGCCGGTCTTA
The DNA here is from genome assembly GCA_964429675.1 of uncultured Candidatus Saccharibacteria bacterium. GTDB lineage: Bacteria > Patescibacteriota > Minisyncoccia > 2-02-FULL-40-12 > GWA2-44-9 > GWA2-44-9. The sequence continues at coordinate 12,022 of CAYSDF010000014.1, read as the reverse complement.
CTAACGGCACAACATATTTCTACGCAGTCTATGCCTATGATCATGCCAAGAACTATTCTTCCGGAGTTCGGGTATCATTAGCGCCACGTCAGGGTGTTACCCAAAAAGTTTTATATAAAAACCCCGAGACAGTATTTACTACACCTGCTAATCATTTCGTTGAGATTTTAAGACGAGGAATAAAAGATATTGAGGTAGAACATCTGCAAGAAGTTTTGGCTCGTGATGAGGGATTATATCCCGAGAAGCTAATTACCGGTTACTTCGGCACGTTGACTGAACAAGCGCTCAAGAAGTTTCAGAAGAGACATAATCTTCCGCAGACGGGGATTACTGATTTAGCTACGCAGGCAAAGTTAAGCATAGTCTCACGCGGTACCGTCCATCTCGAAGTGCCAGAGGATTTGGTTATATTCAATAAAGATTTGTCTCGAGGCAATAAGGGTGAAGATGTGGCAGCTCTACAGAAATTCCTAACATACGAAGGCAGTTATACCAATCCCGTTGTAGATGGTAACTACGGACCCGCTACGGTACAAGCCGTTAAAATCTTTCAAAAGAAATATGGCATCAAGCCTGTCAGTGGGTACTTTGGCATAAAAACTCGACATAAGTTTCGTGATATTAGCGGACGGTAACGCTATTGTACTAAGGTCAGAGATATAGTGAGTAGCGTGCGTGGTGGGGTAAGTTTTTCTATAAATGCGCTCTTGGAATAGTTTGTCAATCTGGTGGCGGCATTTTAATAACGAAGTGAAATGGTATTAATTTAGTAGGTTCACTATCGGTACTATGTCGGATTGTGTTCGCAGTGTGCCAATACTCAGTTTTGAGCTCGACATGTGATTATCTTATCAAAAACTAGCAAAAACAAAGGGCCTTATTTTTGACAAACTAAATAAAGTATGTTATTAATATGGGCATCTGTTCTTTGATAAATTAGTTGTGTAAAGGAGATAAGATGGATCCAATAATCTCTTCCTATGCTACAGAACAGCCAATGCTATTGTCGCGAGGCAATAACGAACTTACTGTTGCCATAGCTGGACTAGCTCTTGGAGGAGCCGAGAGCATAATACTCGACTGGGCTACTCGAATATATCCCAAATGGAGAGTGCATATCATCGTATTGCGGGATTGTAAAAGTGAATGGGTAGTACCTGGGTTTGTAAAAGTAACCCGGCTACACGGTATAAAAGTTATAGAAAAGTTAAAGTTGCTGGGCGGTGATATAGCATCAAGTAGTAACCCTGTTTGTCTTTGTCATCTCCTGAAAAAGCAGGAGCGTGACGCATTATCGAGCAAAGGTGCTTTTATAGTCCCCGTTCTGCACAACGCACATGAGGGTTGGCTAGAAGACCCTTCTCAGCTACAAAGCAATCAATGTGTACTGACGGTTTCTAGTGGATGCGCCGAAGATCTTAAGAAAAGCGGCTGGAAGGGATACTCACCTATCATTCGTCATATTCCACGAATAAGGAAATTTGACCCCAAAACTCGCAGATTTTTTAGAAATGCTTGGAACATTCCCGAGAACGCAACCGTTATAGGAATGATCGGGGCAGTTAAGCCACAAAAGAATTATAAATTTGCGCTTCAAGTACTACAATCATTACTAGAAAAGAGGGATGCATACCTAGTTATACTAGGTGGTCCTATTGGCCGTAATGGTCGTTCTACTTGGGAAACAGTCATAGAAGAAATAGGACATCTTAATATAAGACATAGGGTGGCAATGCCTGGCTTCGTCTCTGATGCGACCAGATGTCTCCCTGCATTTGATGTACTAATGAATACTAGTCATTATGAGGGCTTGAGTATGGCAACATTAGAAGCATTGATAAATCGTATGCCTGTTGTTGCCAGTCGAGTTGGAGGTCAGGGAGAAATTGATCATCAAGGATTGATACTTATTTCCAAAGATGCACCAGTGGAAGCATGGACCGATGCCATAGAAAAAGCGCTGGCTATGGATGTAAAAATACCATCCTGGTCTAAATTTCCCTCGTATAGGCTTTGGACTCTTGCCCAGCTTGCAAGGCCTACTCGAAAATCAAAAAAGGTTCTTTTCGTGACAGCTAATCTCAACTCCGGAGGAGCTCAACGCTCTTTGGTAAATTTAGCCAAAGCAATCAAAGGCAAGATTAAATTTGAAATTGCTGTTGCCGGTAACTCAACTGCATCATATTTCTATTTGGAACTAAAAAAGTCAGGGATAAAAGTTTCTCGTACTGCTGATTCAAGAGATGCCTTTGATCATACTGAGGCGCTGGTCCAAAAGATTTGTTCTGAGAATATCAGCACTGTATGTTTCTGGAATCTTGATCCTAAAATAAAACTCCTGCTTACAAAGACTCTACATTTCACAGATGTGCGCTTTATTGATGTCAGTCCAGGTAACAACTCCTTTGATGAGATTGAAAATATTGCCGAGTTTCAGCAATTGGCTTGTTTTAGCAAGCACGAATACTACGAGCGCTTGAATAAGCTGGTGTTAAAATATAGCGGTCCATATCCTTATGAATGTGAAGGTAAAACAACTGTTATTCCTAATGGAGTGCCAAAATCTAAGGTAGTAAAATCCGATTATTCTATCTCTGGCAATCGGCCACGAATCTTAGTAAATGGTCGTATTGCTCCTACCAAATTCATATCCGAGATTATTGAAGCTATGAGATTTCTGTGGAACCAAACTCCTAAAGCTGAACTCCATATCTTCGGTGGAGTAGAACCGCGTCATCGGGAATACGCCCAAAGAGTTTTTAGATCAGCCGAAGATGAAAATGGCAAAAGAGTTTTCTTTCATGGTCCTGATTTTGATATAACATCGCATTTGCCCGAGTTCGATGCTTATGTAGTGCTTGGTAAAGATCAAGGCTGTCCCAATGCTTTATTAGAGGCACTGTCTGCCGGACTGCCTGCAGTCGCTAATAATGATGGAGGAACTGGCGAGCTGATAATAGATGGCCATACAGGACTTTTAGTTGACAGCTGTTCCCCAGAAGAACTTTCCATATCTTTGCTGAGAATATTATCGGACAGAGATTTAGCCAAAAAACTTGGTACTTCTGGACGTGAGCATGTCTTAAAGGCATTTTCCATGAAAAAAATGTCCCAAAGCTACATCGAAATCTTTACAGAAAGCAAATCCCAAAAAATTAAATCCTCACTAGAAAAGTTTCTGAATATATTGAAAAGCGGCATCCCAAGATTCAATCTTAATCCCAGTAAAGAAACCAAAAGCTTAGTATTGACTAAATAGCACATCTGTGCTATTTTTTATTGGCATAGTTTTTAGTACCCTTAAAAAAGGAGAACGCTGATGGCGCTGAACAAGGTATCTTTTGGAAAGTATACGGTTAACTGTGATGATCCTTACCACCGAGGCTGTTCCGAACAAGCAGGACCCTATTTTGGGCAAGGTCATGCCCAGAGAGTAGCAGAAGATGCTGGTTGGTATCTGAGTGAGGATACCGGTAAGGATGCTTGTCCGACCTGTATGCAATTGCACCAGATGACAGTAGATAAGAAAGTTGCTAACGGTAGCATGACAAGGGATGAGGCCGACAATTCTGGCGATCCTTTCACTGCTGCTTTTATTGCCATGGCCCTAGGTGGTGATCCGCTTACTGCCGGATTGACTACGATGTTCACTGGTAGTACTTCTCTGGGAATTATCGCTGGTATTATGGCTGGCGATCATGATAAGTCAAATTCTCAAACCGATCAGTATCAAGTTGGTGATGGCGGAAGATCTGGAGGAGCTGGCGCCGGAGCCTCATTCGATAGCTGTCCGCCCAATCAAGTTTCTCCTGATCAATCAGTACCGGACAGCACTCAAGGCTTGCCTATTATTGCAGATCCATTTATTACCCCGGCAACTCTGCAAGATGGTGATGTGCCAAGTAACGCCAAAGATCCAGGAGATGATTCTCCTACTGTCGCCGAGGCACCTGCGGACGATGTGACTAATGATAATAGTGGTGGCGATACTCAGGGCACAGCATACTAGAGAGCGATACGTGTTAATTCAGCCCCGCCAAGGCGGGGCTTTTTAGTTTAAAAATGAGTTCGAGGAATTGTCCGCCTTCGGCAGGACGAAGTCATAGCCTACGGCGAGACGAAGTCCGCCAATTTGGCTTTGGGAGCTTGATAGTAAACGAGAAGGGGATTAGTTTTGGAGGGGTAAAAGGTTGGATAGTGTTCGGAGTGTGCCTAGAGAAAGCATTGTGCTAATTTAGCATTTTAGGCCGGCTTGCTCAAGGCAAGTTATAGTGGTACCGTTAGACTATGTCATTACTTAAATTTGTTTTCTACATTGTCTGGTTAGTCGTTTTTATCTGGGCTCTATTGGATATCATAAGAGCCAATAAGAGTATGGGTTGGAAGTTGGTGTGGGGGCTAGTTTGTCTAGCGTTCCCGCTAGTGGGTACAATAGTGTACTATCTTGTTGCCAGGCAGAAAGATATGCATTTGCCTCAGGATTTCCAGAAGTAAGGTATGTAGCAGGGGTCGATTTTTTAAGAATAAAAATAACATTAATTAGCCTAATAGCTATAATTTAAGCTATTAGGCTGCGAAATAATATATGGGAATTATTTTATGGATAGTATTTGGCGCATTAGTCGGTTGGGTAGCGTCCCTGGTTATGGGCGGCGGCGGGGGATTAATTTGGGACATTGTTGTCGGTATCGTGGGAGCTATTTTGGGAGGATTTATCATGAGTCTTCTTGGACAAGGCGGAGTAGGCACCTTTAGTCTCTACGGTTTTCTTGTTGCATTACTCGGGGCATGTGTACTCATCGCCATTGTCAGGGCGCTGCATCGTTAAGTTGAAAAGTTTAAATAAATATTAATTAACATTTACTATTATGGATTCATCATATACATCTCCTACGACTAAACCATTATTTAGGGGCACTCAAATCGTTTGGTATATTCTTTCTATTCTCGAAGTGTTGCTGGCTTTTCGTTTTGTACTCAAACTGATGGGAGCAAATCCCGATGCGGGCTTTAGCAGTTTCATCTATGGGATAACCTATGTTTTTGCCGCCCCATTTCTTACTGTTTTCCGCATGACTCAGATTGCGGGTAGTATTTTTGAATGGACGACCCTTCTGGCGATGTTGGTATATTGGATAATTGCCATCGCAATTGTTCGTCTTTTTCTGATGAGCAAGACTGTGTCAACCCCGGAGGCCGCAGCTAAGCTTGAAAATCAAGAGAAATAAACGGCATTAAGAATTAATTAATAAAATATGGAAAAAAACAAAGTTATTCAAGATGAATCGAAAGAGGTAGCCTTGCATTACATGAAGACGCTGGTAGACGTTGCCAGGGAATCTTTCTTGATGCTTGATGCCAATCTTCGGGTAGTCGGAGCGAATCCGACTTTTTACAGAAACTTTAAGGTTTCATTAGAGGAAACTGAGGGCAAACTTCTTTATGAATTGGGAAACGGTCAATGGAATATTTCTGAACTCAAGAAGTTGCTGGAGGAAATTTTACCGGAGAAAAAAGAGGTAAGAGACTATCAAGTTACGCATACTTTTGAAACAATCGGAAAAAAAACTATAGTGTTAAATGCCAAACAGATAGACTCGGTACAATTAATAATACTTGCCATGGAGGACATTACTACCAGGAAGGAGCTTGAGGGAAAATTAGCCGATCATGCCAAGGAGCTTGCGGTAAAGGTCGACCAAAGGACAAAAGATCTCGCGGCCAGAATTAAAGAGTTAGAAATTTTAAATAAAACTATGATCGGGAGGGAGGTAAAAATGGTGGAACTCAAAAAGCAAATCAAGGATTTGAATAAATAGCCAAAATAACTGTCGCTTTTTATTTTATGCACAAAAAAACAGTTATTTCCTCAACCGATAACACAATCCGCAAGCTTAAAGTTTTAGCTAAGAAAAAAGAAAGCGTTAGAAGTAAGCTGGCCGTAACGGCTAAGGGAAAGGAAGACATCAGAAGAAAGCTAGCGGTGACAGCTAAACGGCTTGCTGCGGCTGCTAAGGAAAAAGAAATTATTAGACGCAAGTTGGAGGCGACGGCAGAGAAGCTGCACCTTAAAGCTGAACAATTTGCCCAGATAGCAAAGGAAAATGAAAATGCTAAAATCGCCGCCCGAAATGTTCTTGAGGATCTTGAAGTTGAGAAGAAAAGACTGGACGAAGTAAATGCAAAAGATGAGGCCATGCTCGCAAGTATTGGCGACGGCGTGATAGTTGTTGATCCGGTCGGAAGAGTTACACTTATAAATCAATCGGCGCAAAATTTGCTTGGATGGGAGAGCCCAGAGATTATGGGAAAATTGCTTATTGAAGTTCTTCCGATTGAGGACGAAAAAGGCTTGGTAGTGCCTTCTAAATCGCGGCCCATGACGATTGCCTTGGCGACTACTACTACTACTACTACTACTACTACTACTACTACTACTACTACTACGGAAAAAGGGGAAGAATATACTGTTCCCAAAATCAAAACTATATCCGAAACTTATTATTATGTACGTAAGGACAAAACAAAGTTTCCGGTATCCATGACTATTGCTCCTGTAATATGGGATAAAAAGATTATTGGAGCAATTGAAGTATTTCATGATGTTACCAGAGAAAAAGAGGTTGAGAGAGCTAAAACCGAGTTTATCTCCATTGCTTCTCATCAATTAAGAACTCCCGTTTCCGGCCTGAATTGGCTAACGGAGGCACTAGAGCTAGGTTCGGCAGATTTTACCCCTAAGCAAAAGAAGTATGTTAAGGGGCTTTCCACTCTTTCCAAGCGATTGATTGAACTGATCGAAGACTTACTGGATTTTTCAAGAATTGAGCTCAAGACGGAATCCGTGATGATAAAAGATAAAATTGAGATCCACAGTTTCATCGAAGAATTTATAAAGGAGATCAAGCCGTATGCAGACTTAAAGAAACATGACCTCATCTTCAATAATAGTATTGCCGAACCTCTTATAGTTGAGATTAATAAGAAATCATTATACAATGTCTTACAGAACCTAATGTCTAATGCCATTGATTTTTCTCCCGGAAACCTTATAGTTACGGTTAATCTAGAGAAAAATGATGATTTTATTAAAATCTCCGTTGTTAATAAAGGCCCGACTATTACCGCAGAAGAGCGGCCGCATATATTTCAGAGATTTTATCGGGCAGAAAGTGGAAAGAAGATGAAAACGGAAGGAACAGGGTTAGGATTGTATATCGTTAAAGCCAGTATTGAGGGAATTGGAGGCAAGGTAGGATTTGAATCAGAAGAAGGTAAAGACGTTATTTTCTGGTTTACTATACCACTAAAAAATAATAATTAAATAAAATTTATGAAAAAAATATTAATTGCAGAAGATGAGATCGCATTGCGAGGAGTACTTGTTGACACTATTAGCCAGGGCGGGTTTTTAGCTATAGAAGCTGCTGATGGAGAAGAAGCTCTTGCGTTGGCCTTAAGAGAGCATCCCGATATTATTCTTTTGGACATCTTAATGCCAAAAGTTGACGGGGTGGATGTGCTAAAAAAACTTAGAGATGACGATTGGGGCAAGAGTGTACCGGTAATCATTCTGACAAACGTCGATGACGACAAAAGACTGCAAGAAATAGTAGATTATGGTGTATCCTACTATTTTATCAAGACTAAGATAAGTTTGACTGATGTTGTAAGTAAAATCAAAGACCTAATCAAGGAATAATAAGTAATTAAATTTGTGAAAAAAATATTAATCGGGGAAGACGAGGAGATTCTGCTGGATGTACTGAAAGACAGATTCGAAGATGAAGGCTGGGAAGTCTCAACTGCAAGCAATGGCGAAGAAGTTATGCAAGTTCTGGCGAGGGATAGCTTTAATTTAGTCTTACTTGATCTACTTATGACAAAAAAGAACGGTTTTTCGGTCTTGGAAGATGTTAAAAAAGATCCAGCGCTCAAAGACCTCCCGATTATTGTTTTGTCTAATTTAGGCGGAGACGAAGATGTTAAAAAAGCTTTGGCATTGGGAGCTAAGGATTACTTTATCAAAACCCAACATCCGATGAGCGAAATAGTAGATAAGGCTAAGAAGTACGAATCTCGGATTTAGCCAAAAGGTCGGACAGTATTATGAGTGTGTTGACGGATAACGGCATATTATTTGTTTAAAGTTTTTTCCGCCTCTTTTATATCTTCAGGATAATTAATCTGGATCCATTTTCTCATTTGGATTCCTTTGATGGTGTGCTTGCTCAGCATTTTAAGTATTGTACGAGGCAGACTGTATTCGCCATTTTTTAGTTTAAAAGGCTTGTATTTAAAAATATTATCGTCCAAGACATAAGCTCCAGTTGCTAAAAGGGCGCCTTTCTTCATTTCTTTTTCGGTAGGATAGGAGAATTCTGTGATATTTTTGTTCTTGCCTAGCTTGATGGATAGATATTTATTATGTTGAGGGATCTTCTTTGATAGTCCAACGGCCTTGGAATGTTTTATCAAAGCTTCCAGCTCCTTCTTAGAATAAATATCGTCACCATTGAGCATTAAAAATCTGTTGTTAATCAACGGCTTTAGGAGGTTCAATATATGCCCCGTGCCCAGAAGGTCCTTCTGCTGTATGTAGTTAATTTCCAGCTGGCCGTGCTTATCTCCTAGGTGGGTGATGATCTGGTTGCCTAAATAGCCCACGACAATGTGGGCCTTTTTTATTTGGTCCGGGAGCGAGGATAGGGTGTATTCAATTATAGGTTTACCGGCAACCTGGATCAGAGACTTTGGTGTCTTTTTCGTAAGCTTACCCAAGCGAGTTCCTTTACCGGCAGCCATTATTACTGCATCCATATATAAATTTTATATTAACTCATTAGAAATAATTAAAAAAGGGAAACCTTTCCCTTTACTCCAATTCTATAACCGGAGGATCAGTCAGTTTCCCATATATAGGCCTTAGGTGGCCCTTGTATTTCATATAGATTTTAACCAGCTTGAGCTGGGCAGGATATACTTGGTCGCTTATCGCCACTAGTTCGTCCAATGTAAAGAATTGGCATTCGGATATTTCTTTTTGATCAGGCCTAGGATCGCCAGACCATTTAACTGCTTCAAAAAGCGTTATAAGGCCGTAGCGTTTCATCATGGTAAACTGCCCGACCTGCCAGAACTTCTCTACATCGGTAATCCCGGTCTCTTCAGCTGTTTCACGTTTTGCGGCGTGAATAACAATTTCGCTCTGTTTTACGCCGCCGCCAGGAAGGGACCACAGCTTTTCTCCGTAGTTATGTTTGACCATTAAAACTGAGTCGCAGCGAGGGACTGTGGGGATTATGACAAAGGCTCCGTCCCTGAGATCGCCTGGTTCTCCCATAAACACCCTTTTTAATTATGTGCTGAAAATAGTATACTAAAAATTACATGGAAAGCAATATTTTTAAGGCATATGATGTGAGGGGTATTTATCCGACAGAACTCAATGAAGAGAGTGCTTTTAAACTTGGCCAAGCGACAGCCATATTTCTTAAGGCCAGGATACTAATAGTGGGTGAAGATGCCAGGATATCTTCTCCGTCTTTGAGGCAAAAACTTGTCGAAGGCATAATTAGCATGGGTTGTAATGTCATACATATCGGCCAATGTACGACCCCGCTTTTTTATTTATCGGTAAGTAATCTAAAGGCCGATGGAGGAGTGATGATCACGGCCTCTCATAATCCGGCTGAATATAATGGGCTAAAGATAGTAGGGATGAATAGTATGCCAATTTGTGCGGAGAATGGACTTATGGAAATAAAGAAAATAGCCGACGTAGAGAATCTAGAATCTAGTAAAAAGGGGTCTATTAAGGAAAAGAATTTAGTTTCGGAATACATTAATTTAGTTTTAGATAAATCAGGCATTCTAAAAGATAAAGCCGAAAATTTAAAAGTAGTTATCGACGCTGGTAACGGCATGGCGCCAGTGGTTTTAGGGCCGTTGCTTAAACAAATTCCGATTAAGATAACCCGCCTTTTTTTCAATATTGATGGTACTTTTCCTGGCCGGTCGCCGGATACATCAAAAGCTGAAAATTTAAAAGCCCTCATATCTTTAGTTATCACTGAAAAAGCCGATTTGGGCGTAGCTTTTGACGGAGACGGAGACAGGGTAGTAATGATAGACGGCAAGGGTAATATAATTGATGCCGAATACTTGTTGGCGCTTATATATCTTAGCTCGAAAAGCTTCTTTAAAAATCCTACAGTTGCCTATGATTTAAGAATATCCAAATCGGTTAAAGATCTGATGGCAAGCCAAGGTACTGTTTCGCGGACTGGCCATGCATTTATTAAGATGAAAATGCGAGAGCATAGTATCGATCTAGGCGGGGAATTGTCGGGCCACTTTTTCTTCAAAGAAATGAATTATGCAGAGTCTGCTATCTTGGTAATGCTTAAAATTTTGGATATTATGGCCAAACAGAAAAAGCCTATTGCGGAATTGATTGCGTCTTTCCAAAAGTATTTTAAATCGCGGGAAATAAATATACAGATAGCCAGCAAGGAAGAGGCCCTCAAAATAATAGATGCACTAACAGATAAGTATAAGAATGAAAAAATAGACAGGCTGGATGGCATCTCAGTTGATGTGTGGGACAAGGAAGGCTTCTGGTTTAATTTACGGGCATCAAATACTGAGCCTATAGTAAGGCTAGTAGTTGAGGCCAAGACCAAGGAACTAATGGAGCAGAAGGTCAATGAGCTCACAGCTGATATCAAAAACACCGCTAGCTAGCGGTGTTTTTGATTGGTTTATAGTCCCATCTTTTCCTTAACCTCATCAAGAGTCTTCTGTGCAAGTTTGCGGGCTCTTTCTTCGGAGCGTTCAAGGATTTGCATGACATGCTTTGAATCTTTTTCGAATTCTTTCCGTTTTTCCTGAAAAGGTCTTAGGAACTCAACCACTATTTCAGCCAGGTCATTTTTGAAATCAACATAGGATTTGCCTGAATAAATATCCTCAATTTGTTTCAAGTTTTTTATATCCGGAGCAAGAAGAGCGTAAATGGTCATCAGATTAGATATGCCGGGCTTTTTTTCCTCATCAAATAGTATTTCTTTTCCAGAATCAGTTGTAGCTCTTTTGATCTTGCCTCTGATTGCATCGGGTCTATCAACAAGGAAGATACAGTTCTCATCGCCAGCCTGCCCCGTACCAAGCCCGCCCCCTCTGTTGGCGGTCAGCGGATTAGCTTGGTGTGGGGTTTTGGACATTTTTTTGGTCGGATCCTGAAGGGACATTATCCTTGCCCCTGTAGCCACGTGAGCTTTCACGTTTGGAAAAACTTCACCCTGGCCGGGCAGGCCAAATACATGATTGAACTTAGAGCCAATCTCGTTGGCCAGATTTAGATGTAGGAGCTGATCTTCGCCAACAGGAACCAGTGTTGATTTATATAGCAGAATATCCGATGCCATAAGGACTGGGTAGGCGAGTAGGGAAAGATTGTTTTGGTAGCTCTTGGCTTTATCACCGCCGGAATCTTCAACTTGCTGAACTTTTTCCCGGTAATTGGGTAATCTATCAAGCCAGCTGACGGGAGTAATAGTATTAAAAATCCAAGCCAATTCGGTATGCTGGGGAACTTTGGACTGGCGGATTAAGAGTGGTCCGCCAGCTGGCGGATTATCGGGGTCTACCCCGGCGGCTAGATAGTCCATAATGACGTCCATGACCTGCTGGTGATAGGTTTTGGGGTCGTAGGGGGTGGTGATACCATGGAGGTCAACCACAGCAAAAATAGCCTGGCTTGTCCTGAGCCCGGTCGAAGGATCGTTATTCTGTAATTCAATCCAATTCTTAATAGCCCCCAGGTAATTTCCTAAATGCAATTTACCCGATGGCCGTATCCCTGAAAACACTTTAGTCATACCAGGTAGTGAAAGTCCCGATTAATTTAAGCCGCCAGCCGGGTAGTGAAAGTTGCTGATGCCTAGCAGGCAGTAAGGGTTGCCACAGCAACTTCTACTACCTGGCCAGGCATTCGGAACTTCTACTACCTGGCATA
>CAYSDF010000013.1:15356-19994 GCA_964429675.1 uncultured Candidatus Saccharibacteria bacterium | reverse complement strand
TTCAGAAATCTAGTAAATATATCCCAAGTCGGAATTTGGACTTCGGCCGCTGCTCAATTTTGTACTACTCAACCCAGAACCACCAATATAAGCAATAATCAATTTGCAGCCTGGCCGGGGGCCTCAAATAGGTCTATCGTCATGAATTTTGCTAATCCAAACTGCCCTCAGACCCCGGATTACACTTATGTTTATGATTATCAGGGAAATACCAATGATGATTTTCAACTTTATTTCAACGAACAACTGACACAAAATGTGGCCGGCGGCATGGTTCCTTCGAGTTGTGTGCGCAATGACCGCCCAGAAATTACCGGAGTAGTCTGTATGATGTCAGGGAGTACTCCTGCACCGACTCTGGTTCTTTCTGTTTCTCCGACTATCATTGCGCCAGGTGCTTCGTCAACCATAACTTGGTCTTCAAATAATTCTACTTCATGTACCGCCTCTGGCGCATGGACTGGATCCAAAGCAACTTCAGGATCTCTATCGGTAACTCCGTCTGCTACCTCCACTTATACTCTGGCTTGTACTGGAAGCGGGGGAACAAATACTCAATCAGTCACTGTGACTGTGAGCACTTCTACTACTCCACCTCCATCACCAACTCCGCAGCCTAGCTCCTCGCCGCCTTCATCACCCGGCTTTAGCTTTACTGCATCTCCCACTAGTATAACTTCTGGGAGCTCTTCGACCTTAAGCTGGTCCTCTACCTTTAATCTTACCTCTTGCACCGCTTCTGGTGCCTGGACTGGGAGCAAGGCTGTTTCCGGAACCCAAACTGTTTCTCCTACCACTACGAGTACCTATACTCTGACGTGTTTAAATATTGACAACATGAGTTTTAGTCAGTCCGTCACAGTAACTATCTCTTCTACGACTCCGAGTCCGACACCGGCTCCCACACCGACCCCAGCACCAACCCCCACCCCCGACACAACTCCTCCAGTCCTATCAAATATTAACGTAACCAACCTAACCCAATTCTCAGCCAGTATTAACTGGACTACTGATGAACCATCAGATAGTCAGGTACAATTTGCTGTAGGTAGTCTCTGTCCTAATACTACTGATTGCCTAAGTCCATTAGTATCAACTCTGACGACCAGTCATACTATCAATGTATCGGGCCTTCTCTCAGGTAAGACTTACAGCTATCTCGTTAAGTCAAAAGATGCATCTGGAAATCTGGCTACATCAAGTGTGAACTCATTCACCACAATAATATTGACTCCAAGTCCTACACCAACACCAAGTCCGACCCCTTCGCCTACTGTCTCAGGATCTCCGACTCCTACGCCTAACCCCACACCTTCTCTAACCCCAACTCCAACTCCATCTATCTCTCCCACCCCCACTCCAACTCCATCTGTCTCTCCCACTCCCATCCCCAGCACTGATACAATAGCTCCTGTAGTAAATGTATTTGAAGTCCAACCAAGATTTACATCTAGAAAAGTTACAATCTATTGGTCAGTATCGGATCTTGGAGGCTCACATCTATATAGCGTAGAAGTGAAGAGGGCTAAATATATCCAATCAAATTGTAATGATACAATTAAGACTGGATGCTCTTGGGGTACGATTAAAACAATCCTAGCTCCTCTCAATGTAGATACTTGGCTATCTAATACCACTGATACTCCCCCTAAAGGCACTTACTACTATGGTCTCCACGTTTTGGATAATGCTCAAAACAGAGGATTTGAGCCCGCCCCGATTAAGGTTGTAAGGTCTAATATTTACAGTAATCTGTTAGGAGCTTTGAGGAGGTAATTTAATATGAGACTTGAAAGACAAACAAGGAAAAAAGAAATGAAATTCCACCCCGAATTATTTATGGCTGATGGAATTCCAGACAACTCGCTTATTTTAGAGAGAGGACCGCATTTAAATAATACAGCGCTTGAAGCATACAAAAAAATAACGAAAGGGGAGATAGGCGACGATATTTTTAGCAGAGATCAGCTCTTATACATTGAAAAAGTTCACTTTCCTCATTGTCAGGATTGCAGGAAAAGATTTGACGATATCGGCATGGAAAAAGCCGATCAACAGGAGATCGAATTTTAAACAAAGAAGCCCAACTCAGGGCTTCTTTTTATTAGACTAAAATCATGATATTGTGTGAGGCAATTGAGAGCTTCGGAGGCCAGCCAAGCTAAACAAGGGGCGCCTTGTACAAGGGCGCCCCTTGTAGTACGATTTAAAAATGAAAAATAGAGACTACAAAGAATCTGGAGCCGGAGAATATTTTCATGTTTTTAATCGCGGGAACGAGAAGAAGAGTATATTTATAGACGACGAAGATTATGATTTTTTTATATTCAAGATTGGGCAGAATTTATTTCCTGATCCGAAGACCATTAATCGTACCCAGCCTTTGCCGGAGGGAGCATTCTCTCTAATTAGTTATTGTTTAATGCCAAATCATTTCCATCTTCTTATAAGGCAGAATACCGATTTGCCCACTAGTAAATTACTATTAAAAATTTGTACTAGCTATTCAATGTATTTTAATAAAAAGTATCAGCGGGTAGGTCATGTTTTTCAAGATAGATTCAAGCAGGTATTGGTTAATGATAACGAATATTTAAAATGGCTTTCTGCATATATACATCAAAATCCGAAAGTTGCTGGACTGGTTACGAATTTAGATGACTACAGATGGAGTAGCTACCCATTTTTTGTAGGCTTAAGAGAAGATAGGTTGTGCGATAAAAGCATTATTTACGATCAGTTCGGAAACAGTAAGGGGTATAAAGAATTTGTAGAGAGTGGCTACCAACTGATAAAAGATAAAAAAGGTATGGAAGATATCCTTTTAGACTAAGCATACAAGGGGCGCCCTTGTACAAGGGCGCCCCTTGTTATTTTAAAGATGGAACAAGATAATATAAAAAAAGTTAGAAATTTTGTTATTATCGCCCATATTGACCATGGAAAATCGACCCTAGCGGATCGATTTTTAGAATTGACCGGAACTATTGAGAAAAGGAAAATGCAGGAGCAATTCCTCGATACTATGGAGCTGGAGCGCGAGAGGGGCATCACTATCAAGCTTCAGCCGGTAAAGATGAGGTATGTTTCTAGGGGCCAGGAATATATCCTGAATCTTATAGATACTCCGGGCCATGTGGATTTTTCTTATGAAGTATCGCGTTCTTTGGCGGCCGTTGAGGGAGCGATACTGCTAGTGGATGCTTCCAAGGGAATTCAGGCTCAAACTCTGGCCAATTTACACCTTGCCGAAAAACAAGGACTGACGATAATCCCTGTGATAAATAAGATAGACTTGCCCAATGCCCGGACTGCCCAAGTCAAAGAAGAACTGTCTAATCTTTTAGCTGTTGAGTCGGAAGATATTCTTGAAATCTCGGGTAAAAATGGCACCAATGTGGATAAAGTTTTGGAAAGAGTAATATCAGACATTAAGCCTCCTAAAATAGAGGATAACAGTGGCCTGAAATGCCTTATTTTCGATTCCAGCTTTGATGCTTACAAGGGCGTCTTGGCCTATATAAGAGTTTTTAGCGGAAATATTAAGAGAGGTAATAAAATAACTGCCTTTGCCACCAAAACCCAAGCTGATGTCATTGAAGTTGGATATTTTTCCCCGGCTTTAAAGGAAATTGATTTACTTTCCGCCGGTGATATAGGATATATTGCTACGGGTCTTAAAAATCCTGATATGATAAGAGTGGGAGATACGATAACAACAACTGATAACCAACAACTGACATCTAAAAGCTTTAAGGCATTAGATGGGTATAAAGAGCCAAAGCCCATGGTTTTTGCCAGTTTTTTCCCTGAAAATGCCGATGATTATGATGACTTAAGGGATGCCCTGGGAAAACTCAAACTTACAGATGCCTCTTTGATATATGAACCGGAATCTTCGGCTGGGCTTGGCAGGGGATTCAGGGTTGGTTTTTTGGGGATGCTTCACGTCGAGATAATCTCAGAGCGTCTTAAAAGAGAATTCAGTCTCCCACTGATAATATCATCGCCATCGGTGGAATATTTAGTAAAACTCAACCATGGGGGAGATTTAAAAGTCCGCTATGCGGCAATGCTCCCTGATTTTTCTAAAATAGAAAGTATTGCTGAGCCGATAGCAAAAATTGAGATAATTGCCCCATCTGATTATCTGGGAAATGTGATGGAGCTAGTATCTACGGTAAGAAATACCTATGTAGGGACGGATTATATAGGTAAAGATACGATTCTGCTGAAATATGAGATCCCTCTTGGTGAAATTATCACTGATTTCTACGATAAATTAAAAAGCGTTTCTTCGGGGTATGCCTCAATGAGTTATGAAATAATTGATATGCGTAAAGCTGATCTTGTACGTCTTGACATACTTGTCGCTGAGGATATTGTCGAGCCGTTTTCAAAAATAGTTCCTAAGGAACGAGCATATTATGAAGGAAGAGCAATGGCGGCCAAGCTTAAAGAAACGATTCCTGCCCAATGGTTCCAGGTTTCTATCCAGGCGGCAATCGGCGGTAAAATTATAGCCAGAGAGACTATAAGCGCCAGACGCAAAGATGTGACTGGGTATCTTTATGGAGGAGATATAACCAGAAAGATGAAGCTGCTCGAAAAACAGAAGAGAGGGAAAAAGAAAATGGA
>CAYSDF010000013.1:0-15256 GCA_964429675.1 uncultured Candidatus Saccharibacteria bacterium | reverse complement strand
GGATTAGCAGCACTCAAGAGTATCTATTATAATAACGGTATGAGGAGGAAGGCGATCATGCTTCCGATTGTTACGACGGAGACTACGATAGTGATCTTTCTGAGTAATTTTTTATTCCCGAAAAACATAGGTTTAAATTAAGTTCTTATCTGATGTAAAATTTTAACTGTTTTATGATATATTTGCAAGAATGAACCGGATTCTTAATTCAAAAATATTTTCTGGAGTGCTACTGGGTCTTTTAGTCTGGCTTGGAGTTTCTGCTCTGGATCTCAGACTCCAGGAAAAATCAGTTAATAATGGAGCCAGGAGTATAGAAAGCAAGATAGAAACAACCAAAAAAGAGAACAGTCAATTAGAAAAATACATATCTTATATGCAAAATCCTTCTTTTCTTGAAAGAGAGGCCAAACTAAATCTAAATTATAAAAATTCGGATGAGCAAGTAGTGTTTGTGTATCGTGATACTTCAGCGAAGAATGCCTCTGCATCTTCTGAAGATATCTTGAAAAATAAGCCTAACTATTTAAAGTGGTGGTATTGGATGTGGGGATACTAGATAGTATTAAGGAGTAAGTATTAAGTATTATGGTTTTAAAACTTAAGAATATTGCGGGTGTGGTTTAGTGGTAGAACGCGACCTTCCCAAGGTTGAGATGAGGGTTCGATTCCCTTCACCCGCTCTATAGATAAAATAAAAACCGTTTTGAAACAGATGGTTTTTATTTTATCTATAGGTGAAGCAAATGAACTGCTTCATTTGCGTAGGGAATCGAATGCCGGAGCCTGTGGTTTTCTGTAATTGACAGAAAACCACGCGAGGCGGGTCTGCGACCAAATTGTCGGAAGGCAATTTGAGTTGTAGACTATTCCCTTCACCCGCTCAAAAAATGCTAGCATTTTTTGAGCGAGGCTCGCTCATTTCATGAGCGGCCCGCTCCTGACTTGCAAAGCAAGTCTAGCGAGGTTCGTCCCCGCCATTTTGGGCGAGGGCGACCCGCTCACTAAAATCTGATTGCTAATATATCGCCATGTGATATATTAGCCCCAGGTATTTAATATGTTCTGGAGTAGAAGATGTTTTTTAGGGTCGCCCTGTTACTTTTCTCAACTCTTACATTTGAGTGTGCATGTATCCCGCGTATCGGAAATTTAGGCATCAATACAAAACCAGCTGACGAAATTTTATTTGTATCTTCGCAGGATGAGATTTGGGCGGCTGGCAGAGAGTGGGACACACTAAAGGGTATTGCAATCTCTGTAAATTATTATAAAAAAGCACCTGCTTATTCTCGCCAAGAAATTGATGGACTTGTAAAACATGTCCTTGCCCTAAAATATCGCCCCGTCTTTCTATATGGTCAGCCATTTGACGGGGCTATCGCTAATAAACTTTTGGCGGCTAATGGTAAAGTTTCAGATGGTTCTAGGTGCAGTCCGACAGCATGGGCTCTAATAATGGTAAGGAATAAAGATACTGCCGTAGCATGCGGAGGTGGTAATTTACCGCCAACTGAGGAAAATTTACGAAAGTGGATCTCTAGCTACTGGAGTCAAAACAAGAAGAATCTGCTTAAAAATAAGTAGCTAGTCCCGCCATGGCGGGACTTTTTAATTGATCTGGGTTGTCTCAGGTGATAAACTTGTCATATTAGAATTTTATATGTTCAACTTCTTGGTGATTATAACCCTGGTTTTTATTGGCACTTTTGCCTATGCTGGGATAAGTGCGGCGCCGTGGTTTCCGACAAAAAAGAGAGATTTAAAAAGATTTATTGATCTGGCCGATATAAAGCCCGGTCAGAAAGTATATGATCTGGGTTGTGGCGACGGCCGCCTCGTATTTGAGGCGGCCCAATGCGGAGCCTTCGCTATGGGATATGAAATCTCACTCTTGCCGTATATTCTAGCCAAAGCCAGATTATTTTTTGCCGATAGAGAAATTAAGAAAAGAGCCGCAATATACTTTAAAGATTTCTGGAGTGTAGATTTGTCTGACGCCGATCTCGTCTACGTGTTTCTAACTCCTCGAATTAACCCCAAAATGAAGATTAAATTGGAAAAGGAACTTCATCACGGAGCCAGAGTTATAGCTTATGCCTGGCCGTTAGAAGGCTGGAACCCAAAGGTAGTTGACCGAGCAGATAATCGCTTAAATCTCTATATTTATGAGGCTTAAAGTAAAAGTGGATAACTAAGTAGCGATGATTTAATGGAGTGATATAATGTTAAAAAGTGTCGAAAATAAGTATTAATTAAAAAACATTAACATAGAGGTCGTTTTAAACTATCTCTAAAATACATATGTCAAAATTATTAGTTATTGTCGTTGTAGTGGTCGTAGCGGTCGGTGGTCTTTGGTGGTATACGTCACATAATTCAGCAAATCCGATGACGTCTAATGCTCCAATGGTAGGAGGAAAGGGCAGGGTAGTTTTTGCTGTTACCGATGCTGCAACATCTTTGCAGAACATCGAGTCGGTTAATATGACAGTAAATAAGGTAGAAGTAGAAAGTGCTACTAAGGGCTGGGTTACAGTTTCAGATAAAACCCAAGTCTTTGACCTTCTTAAGTTGAAAGCGTCCGGAGCACTTGCCTTATTGGCCGATGTAAAACTTGATGCCGGTACATACAATCAAATTCGTCTAAATGTAACTAATGTCACAGTAGTACAAGCAGGTAAGTCAAATACAGCCAAGCTTCCGTCTGGTAGCTTGAAGATAGTGGGAAATCTCGTAGTAGATTCCAATAATACTTCAGCTGCAACCCTAGATTTTATGGTGGATAAATCTTTGCATTTGACCGGTACCGGTCTTTTCATATTTGCTCCAGTTGTCAGATTAACAACTCAGAGCAAAGCTAACGCAACTGTAGAATCTGACAATACTGTAAAGATTGATGGCGGTAAAGTTGATACTGATGAGGAGGTCGGTATGAATGAAAAGGGTGAAACTGGAGAGGACATGGAAATTGATGCTGATGCTGATGTCGAAATTAATGTCGACGGCTCTCTGCATGTAATGACTAAAAGCGACTTAGGCCCGGTAACCGTTAAATTATCTGCTCAGAATAATTCAGGAATATCCGGAACGGCAACTTTGACCGAAGTTGATGGAAAAGCCCAGGTTAAGCTAGCCTTAACAGGAGGATTAGCTACATTGGCTGAACCGGCTCATATTCACCTCGGTTCTTGTGCAGCACTTGGTGATGTTAAGTATCCTTTAAGTAATGTTCTTACTGGTAAATCGACTACGGTACTTAATGTTTCTCTCGCTCAGTTAAAGGCGGGGCTGCCTCTGGCAATAAATGTCCACAAATCAGTGGCTGAAGCCGGAGTATATGTAGCTTGTGGAGATATAAAATTCTAGTTCTCAGATCAGTCAAATCTCTAGATAAGAAATCCCGCCTTATAAGGCGGGATTTCTTTTTGGTGAGCCGACCCCGGGATTTGAACCCGGAACCTACGGTTTACGATACCGTTGCTCTACCGTTGAGCTAGGTCGGCGTTTGCTAATAAATTTACCAGAAAAAATAGATTTCACCAAACCACGCTCCTGGAAAATAAAAACCCCGCCTATTCGGCGGGGCGAGTCTTTATGGCTCATTTAAAACTCTCAGGATTTCTTCGCTGTCGAGAACTTCTTTTTCAAGCAGTAATCTGGTAATTTCTTTAACTCCAGCTGCGTATTTTGAAAGTGTCTCCTTGGCAGTGTTGTAAGCTGTCATGATAAATTCTCTAATCTCAAAATCAATTTTTTGAGCAGTTTCCTCTGAATAATCTTTGGTACCGCTGGGCAGTCCTTTGCCCAAAAAAGGATGTAAAGTATCATCTTCACCGAAAGTGAGCGGGCCTAATGTCTTTGACATGCCCCATTCTCGGACCATTCGTTTAGCCAAATCCTTGGCCCGCTTGAAATCATTAGAAGCACCGGTGGTGAGTTGGCCGTCTAAGAATAATTCTTCGGCAACCCGGCCGCCCATAAGAATTGCCAGCTCAGCTTCTAATTGCTTCTTTGAATAATTATGTTGATCTTCTGCCGGCAGCTGCCAAGTGCTGCCCATGCTCATGCCGCGAGGAATAATTGTTACCTTGTGGATAGGATGAGCGTTTGGTAATTTAACCGCTAAGACCGTGTGTCCGGCTTCATGAACTGCAGTAGTCTCTTTTTCCTTATCGGAAATTACCATTGAGCGTTTTTCAGCACCCATCAATACTTTGTCTTTAGCCTCTTCAAGATCTGCTGAGATAATCTCTTTTCTGTCTTTACCTGCTGCCTTTATGGCGGCTTCATTAAGCAAGTTGGCCAGATCAGCTCCAGTAAATCCTGAGGTTCCTCTGGCAATGCTTTGAAGGTCAACGCTTGAATTAAGGGGAAATTTACGGGCATGAACCTTCAGAATTTCAAAGCGCCCCTTAACGTCCGGTTTATGAACCACGACTTGCCTATCAAACCGGCCGGGGCGAAGCATCGCCGGATCAAGAACGTCAGGCCTGTTTGTCGCACCTATGATTATGACTCCGGTATTGCCTTCAAAGCCGTCCATTTCCACCAGCATTTGATTGAGTGTCTGCTCTCTTTCATCGTGACTGTTTCCAAGGCCAGTACCCCGGTGTTTAGCGACGGCATCAAGCTCATCAATAAAAATGATGCAGGGAGCATTTTTCTTCCCCTGTTCGAACAAGTCTCGAACTCGGCTGGCTCCGACGCCTACAAACATTTCAACGAAATCTGAGCCTGAGATTGAGAAGAAAGGGACTTTAGCTTCGCCGGCGACAGCTCTTGCCAAAAGAGTCTTGCCTGTACCTGCAGGGCCGACCAGTAGAACGCCCTTGGGGATTTTTGCTCCCAGCTGGGAAAATTTTGCTGGATTCTTCAAAAATTCTACAACTTCCATTAATTCTTCTTTTGCTTCGTCAATTCCCTGTACATCAGCAAAGGTCGCTTTAGTAGATCCATTAGGGGCAAGCTTAGCTTTAGATTTACCGAAATGGTTTATTTTACTGCCCGCTCCACCTCCGGTAGCGCGAGAAATAATAACCCACAGAAAAACGAAAATAAGGATCATGGGAGCATATTGAAGTATAATAAATAGAAAGGTGGAATCTTTCTGGGGTACCACTTCAATTTTTGTTGCGGGGTCTTTACTTCTTATTTTTTCTGAATAGAAGCGTGCATCGGAGGCAGATAGTGGGAGGCCATTGACCTTGAAAGTGGCCGCACCTTGAACAGGATTCTTAAATTCTCCGGATATGTATCCGCTACCTTCTAACTTGATAGTCTTTATATTTCCAGCTTCAATTTCTCTGTCCAAATCGCTAGATATTATTTCAGCTACAATGGGGGCCGGTGCAGTTAAATACCGCACGCCCAACTGAGAGAATAAAATTAAACCCGTAATAAGTAATAAAAAACCGAACCAATTAAAGGCTGGCGGACTTGGTTGCTTGTTGGCCATATTTCTACCTGGATTTCAAAGTACTGTGATTGCCTAAGATTAAACCATAATCTATAAAAAAAGTACAGGTCGGTATTGCCCCGGCCCGGATTTTTTTATATACTTAGTAGGTGACTTGTCCCGTTAGAGACATACTAAACTGCTATTATAGATAAGCGGTGGAGAGTGTATTCTTACGGGGTTATCAAATAAATATAGCTAGGCACGGTTGCGACTAGTCGCAGCCTGTCTCTAACGGGATGCAGTATGAGAAAAACAAGGCTCTATTGTATGTTTATTCTGGAGCGGGGGGGGTTGATGCTCAAGACTGGGCATCGATGCTTCTGAGAATGTACCAACATTACGCCCAGAAGAAGGGTTGGTCTTTCCATATTCTGCATCAGTCATTTGGAGATCAGAAAGGAATTAAGAATGCTGTTTGTGAAATTATCGGCGGAGATTCATATGGTATTTTAAAAAATGAAGCCGGAGTCCATCGGCTGGTCAGGATATCGCCGTTTTCAGCGAAGAGCCTAAGGCATACTTCTTTTGCTCTGATAGAAATTTTACCGGAAATAATATCTAAAGAAATAAAGATTAATCACAATGATTTAAAATTTGATACATTCAGATCATCCGGTCCGGGCGGACAAAATGTAAATAAGCTGGAAACGGCCGTAAGAGTAACACATATCCCGACCGGCATTGCCGTAGCGGTTCAATCCGAGCGTTCCCAGGCTCAAAATAAAGAAAAGGCCCTTAATATATTGTATTCCCGCTTGGCTAACAAGATGGAAGAGGCTAAAATTAAAGAGTTGTCGGAGCTAAAATCAGATTCGCGGGCAGGTTCGATAGAATGGGGAAGCCAGATACGTTCCTATGTCCTGAATCCTTATCAAATGGTGAAAGATCACAGAACGGGAGTAAAATCCTCCCAGCCGGATAGGGTGCTTGAGGGGGATTTAGATAAATTTATTCAGATCGAGAATAATAAAAAGTAGCCAACAGCGACCCCGAACATTAATAACTGGATTTCATCCCGCCAGGGCGGGATCCAGTTATCAGTAAAGTTATAATAAAGAAGCAAATTTCTCGAAAGCATTAAGAAATGGACTTCTTTATTATAACTTTACCTTTAATGTTCGGGGCCCCGCGCTGAGCATGATTCAATATAAAAATGTGTCTACAATTTACGATAATGATTTCATGGCTTTAAACGGAGTCAATTTAGAGGTCAAGGACGGAGAGTTTGTATCAATTGTGGGTCCATCCGGAGCAGGTAAATCTACTTTGCTGAGACTACTTATTAAGGAATTAGTACCGGACAAGGGCGAGGTATTAATAGACGGCGTTAATTTATCTGATATTTCCGGGAATGGCGTGCCCTTATTACGGCGTAAGATTGGGACTATTTTTCAAGATTTTAAATTATTGTCATCAAAGAATACTTTTGAAAATGTCGCTTTTGCCTTGGAAGTCTGCGGAGCTTCGAAAGAGGAGGTAAATGAGACTGTACCCAAGGTGTTATCTATCGTCGGGCTAGCTGATAAGATCAAAAGTTTTCCGCATCAGATGTCAGGCGGGGAGAAGCAGAGACTGGCTATCGCCCGGGCGCTTATTCATCGACCCAAGATAATTTTAGCAGATGAGCCGACCGGAAATCTCGATTTGTTGAACAGTTACGATGTGGTAAAATTATTAATGAAAATCAATGAAATCGGCACAACCGTGATCCTTGCCACTCATAACAGAGAGATAGTTAATTATGTCGGTAAGAGAGTAATTAGTATGGATAAGGGCCAGGTGGTCCGTGATCAGGTAGAGCAGGGGAAGTACATAATATAGAATTTCTAATTACTAAACTGATGAAAAAATCATTAAAAAGAATTTGGAGTACCGGTTGGGTCAATTTTAGGAGAAATAGCTATTTGACGCTTGGCACGACTGGAGTTATGGTCCTGGTCCTTCTTTTATTTTCCTCATTGATGGCTGTTAATTTTATTTCCCAAAAAATAGTCTCCATTATCCAAGAAAAAGTAGATGTAACCGCGTACTTTAAAGCTGATTCTTCAGAAGAGGAAATTTTAAATGTAGAGAAAAATCTCAAGGCTTTGCCTGAGGTAAAAGATGTCGCATATACATCTCAAGATCAGGCCCTCAACGATTTTAAAACGAAACATGCAGGTGATGCCCTTATCCAGGAGTCTTTATCTCAGCTTGATTTCAATCCTCTCCAGCCGTCATTAAATATAAAAGCCAATGATTCTTCTCAGTATGCTTCAATAGTCCAGTTTCTTGAAGGTAATAAGTTCCGAAGCCTTATCGATAAAATAAATTATTACGAAAACGAACAGGTTATCAATCGGGTGGAGGGGATTTCTAAGGGCGTCCAGAACTGGGGATTTGTTGCGACATTTGTTTTGGCCCTGGTGGCAGTTTTGGTAACTTTTAATACTATCCGTTTGACTATTTATAATCAGCGCCAAGAAATAGAAATCATGAGATTAGTCGGAGGTTCCAACTGGCACATCAAGGCCCCGTTCCTCGTTGAGGGGGCTTTGTACGGAGTTTTTGCCGCTCTTATCACCACAATTTTGTTTTATCCTGCGGTTTATCTGGTATCTCCGAAGGTCGGAGTATTAATGCCCGGAGTAGCTTTGTTTAGCTACTTTGTTTCAAATATTCTCCAGTATTTATCCATCGTCTTTATGGCAGGGATTTTGCTAGGGGTTGTCTCGAGTTTTGTGGCTATACGGAGGTTCTTAAAAGTCTAGGTATCTAGTATTAAGTATCAAGTATTAACGGAAAAGCGTTGTAATAACGCTTTTTTTGTGGCAAGATAGTGCCAATCTTTTAAAATCAGGAGATAAGAAAAGCCATGCCTCAATCCCGATACAATATTGTAGATCTGATTGAAATGATGGATGAGAGTAACAGAAAAAAGTGCCGGAAAATTTTATCGGATAATATTGATTCGTTTGTTTATTCCCATGGCTCTACCCACAATCACCAAAATTGGCAGGGCGGATATTGGGACCACATTGTTGAAGTGATGAATATGGCCGTAGTCTTGTATCAGGCTGATCCTCGGCCATTCCCGTTTACCCTTTCCAGTGCCCTGCTGGTATTGTTTCTGCATGACATAGAAAAGCCCTGGAAGTATGAGTCCTTTGGTGGAGAGTTGAGGAGCAAGCAGGAGTTTGATACAGAAGAAAAAAGCCATGCTTTCAGAGATGAGTTTATCAAGCGTTATGGTATTAAGCTGACGGACGAAGAACAAAATGCCCTGAAATATGTTCATGGAGAAAATGAAGATTATTCATCAAAACAAAGAGTAATGGGTGCGCTGGCGGCATTTTGTCATGTATGTGATGTATGGGTCGCCCGCATCCGCTTTGATTGCCCGATGAAAGAAAATGATCCATGGGTTGGTGCACACAGAATAAGATAATGCAAAGCGTTGTAATAACGCTTTTTTTGTGGCAAAATCATTAAATATTGCGGGATCGTCCCTGGCCGGGCAAGCCCGTCCGCGGGCAGGCTAATGGCCCCGCCTTAGCGGGGTCCCGCTGAGGCGGGATAGGACACATAAATCATGTATTTCGTCTATATTTTAAAGATTCAAAAAGACGACCGTTATTATATAGGTCAAACAGAAGACTTAGATAAAAGGCTAGGGATGCATAATGATGGAAGGGTTATATCAACCAGAAATAGAACACCTTTTGTTTTAATCAGAAAAGAAATATTTAATAGCAGGGGAGAGGCAAGAAAAAGAGAGAATTACATAAAGAAGTTAAAGGGCGGCAATGAATTCAGAAAATTAATAAGTTAATATCAGTTAGTTTTTTGCCAGAGCTGCGGGATCGTCTAATGGTAGGACACATCCCTCTGGAGGATGGTATCTTGGTTCGAGTCCAAGTCCCGCAGCTCTGGCTGAAATAATGGCCCCGCCTTCACTACATTATAGGACCAAAGAATCTATGGCAAAAGAAGTAAAACAAGAAATGAAATCAGCGGATGTTTTAAACTTATATTCCGAGTTAGATAAACTTGGTATTAAAATTTGGATTGATGGTGGTTGGGGCGTAGATGCTCTTTTGGGCAAACAATTACGACCCCATAAGGATTTAGACATTGCTATTAATCAGAAGGATGTCCCAAATCTTCTAAAATTCCTTGGACACGAAGGCTATAAAGAGATTAGAAGAGATGGTGAGCACAATGTCGTACTGGCTGATGAGAAAGGAAGAGAGATTGATTATCATGCTTTTATTACAGATGGCACGGGACACATAGTTGGAGGGATCGCTTATCCAGATGCATCGCTTACAGGAACAGGAAGTATAGATGGCCAAACAGTTAGATGCATATCCGCAGAATATGTTGTGAAATTTCATAGCGGTTATGAACTTAAAGATAAAGACTTTCAAGATGTCAGTGCTATTTGTGAGAAGTTTGGTATTGAAATTCCTAAGGAATATGACAGTTTTAAAAAATCACAATAACTAGAAAGATCGCAGACGGAATATTTGATGATTACTCATATCCCAGCTCTATTCCTCATAAACATAAGGCAAAGCCCTTCGACAATGCTCAGGCTAAACCCATAATCCTTGCTGGGTACGGTTCTGATTGGCTGGCGAAAACGAGTAATTAATATTGACTGGAGCGAAGTGTCTCATAATGGCAAAAATATTATGGCTCTTTTTGAGGGAGAGGATGTTACCAAGTCACCGACCGCGATTCATGCATGGGGTTGGGACAAGGCGACAGACTATCTTATGAGAGTTCGCAGCCTTCTTACTGCATAAGTTCTACAGCTTGGATTCGTCCAGGCTTTTGTTTTTGAAAAATCCTAATAAACCAAGGTTGTTTATAAGGCTAGCTAAAATCAGGCCCAACATCAAGAATGGAGTGTAAATATTGATGGCCTGGGATATTTCCAGGCCCACATTATATTTACTCCGCTGGATAAGTATGTTATACTATTTTACTCAACTATTATTATGGCACAAGGAGAATCAATAATCAGATTTGAAAAAGTGTCCTTCGGATATGGACACAACAAGCCCATCTTAACTGAGGTGGATTTTGCCATACGCCGAGGCGCCAAGATAACTATCATGGGTCAAAACGGGGCCGGCAAGAGCACTATTTTACAGCTTATTACCGGGACGCTAAAGCCTGAATCAGGGAATATTCATCTCGCTCCGCGATTGACGATTGCTTTAGCCAGCCAGGTCATTGCGCGTAATCAACTGGATTTGACGATGCGAGAGTTTTTCCAGAATTGCTTTCCTGAAAAAGTATATGATATTGATCCGAAGATCGATGATGTTCTGGAAGTTGTTAATCTGCACGCCGATCATGATCGCATTATCCGATCTTTTTCCGGTGGTCAGCAGGCCAGGCTACTTTTAGCCTCAGCCCTTATTCAGGATTCCGATGTCCTGATGCTAGATGAGCCGACCAATAATCTGGATACCGCAGGCATCGCTCATTTACGTCAGTTCCTCATTGATTACAAAAAGACCTGTTTAGTTATTTCGCATGATGCTCAGTTCTTAAATTCTTTTACTCAAGGCGTGCTCTATCTGGACCTCCGAACAAAGAAGATCGAGCAGTATCAGGGTAACTATTTTAATGTTGTTGAGCAGATTACTGCCCGTATTGAAAAAGAAAACAGTGCCAACGCCCGCTTAGCCAAGGAGGCGATTGAGAAAAAAGAAAAGGCCAACTTTTTTGCCATGAAAGGCGGACGGCTCCGATTGCTTGCCAAGAGGATGCGTGAAGATGCCGAGGAGATGGAAGAGGCTCAGGTGGATGTTCGAAAAGAAGATAAAACAATCAGAGCTTTTATAATTCCGGCTCAAACGGGACTTATCGGCGATGTCGTCACTATTTCCTCGGTGTCTATAATCAAAAGACATAAAGCAGTTCAGAAAAAAGTAAATATTTCTTTGCAAAAAAATAGACATCTTTTACTTGCGGGGCCCAATGGCATCGGCAAAACTACTCTATTAGAGGCTTTAGCTTCCGGAAAGGCTAAGGGGGCTGTTATTTCACCGGAAGTCGTTGTCGGATATTATCGCCAGGATTTTTCAACCTTGAATTTTGATGACACGGTTTATGAATCGCTCCGATCAGTGGCTAAGGGTTTGGACAATCAGGATATTCGTTCTATTGCCGCCAGTTTTCTAATCGGCAGTGATGCAATTATGACCAAGATCGGCAGCTTGTCCGAAGGACAAAAGGGCTTAGTTTCTTTTGCCCGACTGGTACTCCAAAAACCGGGTCTGTTAATTTTAGACGAGCCGACAAATCATATTAATTTTCGACACATACCAGTAATCGCCGCGGCGCTGGATAAATATCAGGGAGCAATGATTCTGGTTAGTCACGTTCCTGAATTCGTGAGCCAGATACGGATTGATGAAACATTGGATCTGGGTTTATAAAAAACAAACCCGTATTTACAAGAGCCGTGCTTTCTGCTATACTTGTATGGAAAGTCATGATAGTAAGAAGAATAGTCGAACTTCTTTTAAAGGGGCCTGTTGCCGAGTAGGCTTTCGTGACGAAATTATCAGATTTCGAGCGAGGCTAAGTAAAAATTGTGAGGCATATACAGTGTATTCTGTCGAACAATTTTTACAAAGCCGCAGCCGAAATCTGGAAATTGCAGTAGAAACGCTATTCGGCAACAGGCCCCTAATATTTTAAACAACAAACATATGGACGGAGTTATAAAGAAAAAGATGGAAGGTAAAGATTTCGGTTTTATCAAAGTTGAAGGCCGAGATAAGGATTACTTTTTCCACAAGAGCGGAGTCACTGATTCTGCCGGTTTTGAAGGCTTGAATGAGGGTGATAAGGTCACCTTCGATACTCAGCCGGATCCTAAGGGCCGGGGAGACAATGCAGTCAACGTAATGAAATCCTAGTAGTTACTAAACAAACAAAAGGCGGCGAAAGCCGCCTTTTGTTTTTGTGTGGTAGAATCAAATATATGCAGGAACTTGATCTCAAATATGACGTTATTGTTGTGGGCGGAGGAGCGTCGGGGATGATGGCGGCGGGACGAGCAGCCGAGAAAGGACGGCGCGTTTTGTTGCTGGAGAAGAACGGAAAACTTGGAGAAAAGCTTAAAATCACCGGCGGCGGACGTTGTAATATTACTAATGCCGAAGAAGATGAACAGATACTCCTTTCGCACTATGGTCCAGCTAAGCCATTTTTACATTCTCCGTTTTCGCAATTTGGCGTTAAAGATACCTTCTCATTTTTTGAGTCCCGTGGTTTATCATTGATCGTGCAAGCACGAAAGCGTGTATTTCCCAAAACCGAGCGTGCTCGGGATGTCTTTAATGTGCTTGAGAAGTATTTGAAAGAGGGGAAGGTTGAGGTTCGTGCCAATGCTAATGTCGAAAATATTGTCGGTGCTAATGGTAAAATCGAAAAAATTATTGCTGATGGGAAGATGTTTTCTGCAACCTCGTTTATATTGGCTACAGGAGGTATGTCTCATCCGGAAACCGGGTCTACCGGCGATGGATTTTCCTGGCTTCGCTCGCTTGGTCATACGGTTCAAGAACCAACCCCAACCATTGTGCCTCTCGCTGTCCAGGATAAGTGGATTAAAAAACTTGCGGGCGTATCGCTTTCGGGCGTACGTATCAGTTTCTTGTTAGAAGGGAAAAAGAAGATAGTTCTAAAAGGAGACATATTGTGTACTCACTTTGGATTATCTGGTCCGCTAATTTTAAATGCTGCCGGTGATGTCGCCGATTTACTGCACGAAGGCGCAGTTACGGCTCGGATAGATGTGCATCCCCAGGAAGATATCGGCTCATTAGATAAGCGGATTACTGCCGTGTTTCACGCAAAGAAAAATAAAACACTCAAGAATGTATGGAATGAAATAGCTCCTATCGGTACTGGTCATGCTTTGTTGCCGCTTTTAAATGAAATTAATTCTGATATTAAAGTCCACAGCATTACCAAAGAACAGCGACGGCAGATTGTGGATCTGTTGAAGGCATTACCGGTAACAATCACTGGCCTAATGGGTTACGATCGGGCAGTAGTTGCTGATGGCGGCGTTGCTTTATCAGAAATAGATACCAAGACAATGCGTTCTAAGTTGTATAGTAATTTATATGTCACTGGTGATTTGTTACACATCAGTCGTCCTTCCGGAGGATATTCATTGCAGTTGTGTTGGACGACAGGTTATGTAGCGGGTACAAATGCCTAGCCCATTATATGTATTACGTTTATATAATTGAATGCCAAGATAAATCTCTATATACTGGCATCACTACGGATGTTGATAGGAGGTTTAAAGAACACGGCTCTGGCAAAGGCGGGGCATATACTCGGTCAAGGAAAGTAAGGCGGGTGGTCCATTTGGAAAAATACAAAGACAGAAGCTCTGCATCCAAACGAGAAGCTGAAATAAAGAGTTGGCCTCGAAATAAGAAGCTAGCTTTTATTAAAAAAAGCATTGAATAAGAGCCTTCTTATTGTTAAAGTGATTAAAGCCCTATGTCAGAAGATAACTATTCATTTCTCAGGATATTTTACGAATTTTTTAAAAGCCCGTTTCTTAAGCGGTATCTTAGAATTCTAAAAATGTTCTTTTCGGATTATGTCGTAGCAAGCTACAAGAGAAGTGCGGTAACCAATATCGCCTTAGATATAGACGCATTAATACCTGAGGCCTCAGTAGTAAGAAGCTATTTGGATTTATTCTATTTACCCATAGTATTGTCGGCACGCGCCCATATGTGTGTTGGGGGAGATTCCGAGATAATGGCCAGCCTCCACCGGTCTTTTAATACGCTCGAGGATATTTATAGAAAAACCTGCTCCGTATATAAAAAATCCCAAACTACATTTAAAAGAAAACCTGCTAGTAGCATATCCATAAAGATATTGAGGTTTTTTGATAGGAATAGAAATTGTTACCCGAGTCTTCATGCTCAGGTTATCGCCGAGATATATAATACCTTTCTAAATCATGAAGCGATCATCAAGAAGGATGAGCTTAGCGAGCGGGTAGCTATGATATTAGAGGCTTGTTTCTTAACGAAACAGCACTCGATACAAGATATTGCAGCCGGCTTAAGCGGTGTGAGTTTTATAAATACTAGTTTTACCAAAGAGAAAGCGAAAGATCTTATCTCTCTTATATTTAAAAACCGCCGCTATGGCATGACTGAAGATTTATGCAATGATATTCGTGCCAGGATGGTTGCCGTATATGATAGTATGACTGAAAAATTAAGCCATACAATTTATGAAGATGCTTTCTTATCAAACATAACCTAGGATTAGAGGCTGTGATTAAAATATAGTCTTTTTATTTTGAACTCGCTTTCTATCAAATCGAATCCGGACATATTAATTATTGGTGCCGGAGCTTCAGGACTAATGGCTGCCCGCGAATTAGCTAAGGCCGGTAAAAAGATTTTGATTCTTGAGGCGCGGGACAGGATTGGGGGGAGGATATGGCCCTTATCGGAAAAAGAGTTTGGATATCCGGCCCAGGGCGGGGCGGAATTTGTACATGGCCAGGCGCCGATTACGCGCTCGCTGATGAAGGAAGCCGGCCTTGGATTTGTAAAAACTAATGGCGAGATCTGGACTGCTTTTGTAGAAGGACCGACTAAAGAAGAATTTGGCTATCCAACTCAGCGCGAAGACAGTTTTCTGCCTTCTGATCAGGGTCTATTGCATAAAAAACTTCGTGAGCTTAAAGAGGATATTTCTCTGGCTGATTTTCTTAATAAATATTTCTCAGGTAAGGAATAT
>CAYSDF010000012.1:0-20140 GCA_964429675.1 uncultured Candidatus Saccharibacteria bacterium | reverse complement strand
CGACAAAATCAAGCGTATTCTTATTAACCAAAGATGGTGCCCTTACCAACCTGCTGGAAGCCTACTCGGATACACTCAAAACTAAGTGGTCCCAAGATGGAACTAAACTCTTGTTCTCATATATCGACGGGGGCAGCGGAGAAACGGGGTTATGGGTAAAAGATTTGGCATCAAAAGCAGAGACCTCAATAGCTTCCGGGATTTCCGCCTCAGACTGCACCTGGAGCATAGATGGTAAAAACATCATTTGCCCCGTAGCGCAATCCAAAGGAAGCCTTAATGTTGATATCTATCAAATAACCCTTGCCGACGACTCTAAGAAGCTTCTAGGCACCTCTAGGGTTGGTGCTCAAGATGTATTCCTCTCGTCTTTAGAAGATTATGTCCTTTTTACAAGTCCTCTTGATGGAAAACTTTACGGATTAAAGATCACAAACTAATCGACTACTTCTCTGTATAATAAAAACAGGGCCTAGGCCCTGTTTTTATTATAGTGGTTTTATAACAATCCTTCTTTGAGGTTCACTGCCTATACTTTCTGTAGCCACATCGGGACAAGAGGCTAATTCCATGTGTACCACTCTTCTTTCATAAGCAGTCATGGGCAGTAGTGCTTCGGCTTTCTGAGTATTTCTGACCCTAGTGACTGCCTGTCTGGCAAGCTCTACCACATGGCTAGACCTAGACTTTTTATAATCGTTAACATCTAAAACTATATTTTTGAATTCTGCGGTATTTTTTAAAAACATCGCCCTTATAACCTGCTCGAAGGCTTTTAGGTTCTGGCCATCCTTACCTATCAGAAATCTGGCATTTTCAGGAGTAAAAATAGAAACAAGCAAAGATCGGCCACTTTCCTGAGGCTCCTCTTTGGTCTCAATTTGGCATTCAAGGTTCATAAAAGATACCATCTCTTTAACGGTATTCACTAATGTTTCTTTAGTTGGGGATTTAATTTCTTCCATATAGATTTACTATTAAACCTAACCGTGTTTACGCTTTATATACATCTGCTCAAGAATCGAAAATGCAGTAGTAGTCAGCCAATAAATAACTAATCCGGCCGGCAGGTTCCAACCAATAATTATAATCATTACCGGAAAAAAATACAACATTTGCTTATTCAGCGCCTGAGCCTGGTCATTGGGATCGCCTACGGAAGCATTAGCACTATTTGTCTTTAATTGGAAGAACTGAGAGATTCCACTTAGGATGGCTAAGATATGGTTTTTAGCTGTTATATCTATAAAGCCCAGTGATATCTTCTCTATGTGGCCTGGATTACTCACAAAACTATAAAGCATAGAGAGGCTCTCTGGTTTAAATCCCGCGATGAAAGCTCTATAAAGTCCGATTAATATCGGTAGTTGTATGATAAGGGGTAGGCATCCAGCTAAAGGATTTATATTATTATCCTTATAGAGTTTCATGATCTCGGCTGATTGAGCAGCTTTATCATGCTTAAATTTCTCTTTTATTTCCTTTACTTGGGAATTAACACTAGACAAGGCTTTTTGTGATTTGATAGTCTTGACAGTCAGGGGCGACAACATGATTCTTATCGCTACGGTCAGTACTATAATTGCCAGACCGAAGTCATGTCCCGGCAGGATATTGTAAAGGAAAATTACAGCATTGAAAAATGGACGATATAGGACTTCTGTGAATAATGTCGACATATTTAAAAAATTAAACTAAATCCACTCCGCCCTTGGAAAGGGGATTGCATCTTAGTATCCTATACCCGCCCCTTATAAGACCTTTTAAGAAGCCGTCCTTTTTTATAGCTTCAGCAGTATACTCGGAACAGGTGGGGTAGAATTTACAGCCCGAGGCTGCTAACCCTAAGGGATTTGTACTCCATAAGAAATAATCTATCTTCTTATATATCCTTACCATTTTAATAGCTATATTCTTCATAAAATCCTTGCCCTGTTTAATACTTCTATCAAGTCCGTCTTTAGTTTATCGGGCTCTTCGGACTTTCTAAGGCCTACTATAACATCATAGCCTTGGCTCATATCGTCTATATTAAGCCTCACTGCCTCTGTTAAGGCTCTTTTAATCTTATTTCTGGCTACAGCCGTTTTTACGACCTTAGCAGGGACGATAAACCCAAACCTATTCAAGCCCAGATCATTAGCTCTTATCTTAATAAATAAAAAATGGGCCCCTATAGCCTTGCCCTCCTTAAAGACTTCTTTAAAATCCTCCTGTTTTTTTAACCTATTCTTTTTATTTAAAGCCAAGGGCTAGTTTCTAGTTTCCAATCTTTAGTTTTAAAAATTAAGGATTGGTAACTGGAGGCTAAACTATCTAAACAGCCAATCTATATCTGCCCTTTTTTCTTCTTCTGGCTAAAACGGCCCTACCTGATTTAGTGGCCATTCTTGAGGTAAAACCATGCTTTACCTTCCTCTTCTTTCGCTTTGGTCGATATAATGTTGATTTCATCCCCACACTCAGTCAGGATATATTTCTTCTGTGATCTAAGAAAATAGCTTGACCGGATTATTCAGACTATGACTTGATTACCCCACAGCCAAGGAAATATACAATCACAGATCCTGACTGAGTGTGGGGATTCATACTTCCTCATTATCTCAAATTTTTTTAAATTTTCAAGCCCTCCTGGTTTCTTAAAACATTTTTAACCAGTGTCAATATTGTGTTATTTTTTTCCACTTGTTATAAACACTATATCAACTTTTTTCTATTTCCAAGTTGTTTAGTTAAAATTTTTATACAGTATAATAAGTAAAGTGTCTTAAGAAGTTTAAAATTTAAAGTGTAAAATTAAAAATTTAAGATATCCTGACTGCAGCTGCCAAGACTTCTATTATTTTAAATCTTACACTTTAAGCTTTTAATTTAGCTTGTGCTATGACTAACGACGAAATCTGGAAAGCGGTTCTTGGAGAAATGGAGCTTGCCCTTTCTAAGGCTAACTTTACTACTTGGTTTAAAAATACCTCCATTGTCTCAAAGGATACTAACGCTGTTGTTGTTAGCGTACCAAATGGTTTTATTAAAGAATGGCTAGAAAATAAGTTTAATAAACGAATTCTTGATTCAATACATAATCTGACTCCCGAGATAAGAGAGGTCCAGTACGTGATAGGGCATCCTAAGATTGATATCCGCCAAAGCATAGCCAAAACCCTATCAGAAAAGGATTTTGATGATAAGATAAATACTGATGTAGACACGGACATAGACAGGACTACTAACCTGAATAAGAAGTACTCTTTTGATTCCTTTGTTATTGGCTCAAATAATGAGCTGGCCTGCGCGGCATCTCAGGCTATTACTAAAAATATTGGTAAGCTATACAACCCTTTATTTATCTATGGCGGAGTAGGATTAGGTAAAACTCACTTACTTCAATCTATCGGCAATCGAATTCTATATGAAAACAAAGGCAAAGTTCTTTATATTCCGGCTGAAAAATTAACAGCTGATCTTATTGAGTCAATCCGCAATAGGACTATCGAGGAGCTCAAAAATACATATTCCAAGTTAGATTTACTTATTATAGACGACATTCAGTTTATAGCCGGCAAAGAGAAGACCCAGGATATAGTGTTTTCTATTTTTAATGAATTACACGGTAAGAACAAGCAGGTGGTTCTTTCATCAGACCGCCCTCCTAAAGCCATTCCCGCCCTAGAAGAGCGTCTTAGGTCGCGTTTCGAGGGTGGCATGATAGCTGATATAGGCAGTCCTGATTTAGAGACGCGTTTAGCCATCTTAAAGCTTAAAGGCGCTGAGAAAAACTGCAATCTCGATGATAATACTCTAGTATACATAGCTACTAATATCCAAAAGAATGTTAGGGAGCTAGAGGGTGCCTTAAACCGGGTTATAGCTTTTGGTCAGATTTATAATCGCCTACCGGACTTAAAAGAAGTTAAAAACATACTCAATACATACTTAAGTAGCCCCTACAGAAAGACTTCACCTCAGATTATTCTAAAAAATGTTGCAGATTTTTATAATATCTCTCTTAATGACCTTCTTAAACGAAGCCGAAAAAAAGAAGTAGTCAGGCCCCGACAGATAGCCATGTTCTTATTAAGAGAGGAGACTAAACTTTCGTTCCCTGAGATAGGCCAAAAGCTTGGAGGTCGCGATCATTCTACTGTCATCCATGCTTTTGAAAAAATTAAAAAAGAGGAATCAGCAGATGAGCCATTGAAACAAGAATTATTACTTATCAAAGAACGCGTTTATAATTCTTTTGATAAGTAGTGAATATCTGGCGGATTAGTATGTGATTAATCTTGGTATAACTTCCGATAAAATTATTTCTTGGTAACTTTTTAAACTTATACGCGTTGTTATCAAGAATTATATACACAAGTTATTGGTAAAATTATTTTTTAAAAAGCAGGTACTGTATTCATAATTCTGCCATTTAAAATTATTGTCCACATTTCCACAGTATAATAGTAAGTAATAAGTTTTAGATATTAATTTAAATTATAACTACTATGAAGATAACTTCCTATACAAAAAATTTAAAGAAAGCCTTAAGTGTCGTTGAAAAGATTGTTTCTAAAAATACTTCTCTTCCGATTCTTAATAATATTTTAATTAAAACAGAAAATGGGAGACTTAAGATATCGGCAACAAATTTGGAGATAGGCATTAATTACTTAATAGGTACAAAAGTAGATGAAGTAGGGGAAATAGCCGTGCCGGCAAGAATAGTTTCTGATTTTATAAATAATATAAATGAAGATAAGATAATATTGAGTACTAAAAATAATATACTCAATATAGATTCTGAACACTATAAAACACAAATCCTTGGCTTTGATCCTAAGGATTTTCCTATAATACCTAAGGTAAAAGGGGAAGTTTTTAACAGTATTAACAGTAAGATTTTAAAAAATTCACTTATGGCCGTATTAGATTCAGTGGCTTTGTCAGAAACAAGGCCGGAATTAGCTGGTGTTTTTGTAGATTTCTCAGGTAATAAACTTATTTTCGCAGCTACAGACAGCTTCAGACTAACAGAGAAAATCACCGAATTTAGTTCTAAAGAGAATAAACCCCTTATTTTACCTAGAAACACGGTACTAGAGTTAATAAGAGTCAGTAACGATACTGATGGTAATT
The DNA here is from genome assembly GCA_964429675.1 of uncultured Candidatus Saccharibacteria bacterium. Classification (GTDB taxonomy): domain Bacteria; phylum Patescibacteriota; class Minisyncoccia; order 2-02-FULL-40-12; family GWA2-44-9; genus GWA2-44-9. Next base: position 15,016 of record CAYSDF010000012.1, on the reverse strand, counting down.
TAGATATTAAAATATCAGAAAATCAAATATCATTTTCAAATAATGATATAGAGCTAATATCTAGACTAGTCGATGGTAAGTACCCGGACTATAGAAAGGTTATTCCGGATAAATTTATATCCAAAGTACTAGTAGACAGGGAAAGCCTGGAGAAGAACGCAAGGTTGGCCGGCTTGTTCTCTTCTAATATCTCAGATATTAAATTAAAATGTCTTGAAAAAAAGATGGTTATAGTCTCTAAAAATTCCGAGAAAGGAGAAATCCAGACATCGATGGAATGTGCTTTAAAAAATGAACCCTTCGACATATCAGTAAATTATAACTATCTAATTGACGGCTTAAAAATAATACCGACGGATAAAGTTGTGATCGAATTTACAGGCCAGGGCAGTCCTTTAATGTTGAGACCGGATAATGATGATAAAAAACTCACCTATTTAATAATGCCTCTAAGAAGTTAATCTGATTAAATTATGTTCAGATCTGTAAATGGAGTACTTAATAAAAAATTAGATAAAATTGTTAAATCAAATAACGCCAGTACAAGCATAAAAGATTCTTTTGGTAAATTTGTAAAAGATCAATTTGGGCCTTTAGCTCAGAAGATAAAGTACACATTAGATTACGATTCTAAAAATAACTCTCTGATAGTAAAAACTGAAAATAAAATCCTAGCCAATGAACTAAGCTTGAGGAAGGATAGTATACTAGAATCTTTTAAGAAAGATAGGTTTAAGCTTTCCCAAATAATAATAAGATAACCAGAGTATCTCTAGTGATAAGTATTTTTAACTGCCCATTCCCAGTTATTAAACTGAGGATCTACTGAAGGATCGGAAGGAGACGGACCTAATGGGTCGTTTCTATTTACATAATACAAAATATTATGATAGTCGGATGTAAGTCCGCTTGGTGGGACATAGAACCCGTTAAGCATTATTTTAGACGATGTTACTGGACTTGGATCAGGGAATTGATCATTTGGAAGAGTGGCAAGGGCATTAACCATGAATTCGTGCCACATTGGCCCAGCGGCGCTAATGCCCGCCCCGGCTTGAGTCATAGGTGAATTATTGTTATTGCCTGTCCATACAACAGTAGCAATATTGGGCGAGAATCCCACAACCCAGCCGTCTCTATTATCTTGAGTAGTTCCTGTTTTAGCTGCAACATCATATTGGGGGATATATAAAGAGCTGTTATATCCAAATTCCGGGGCCCGGGCGTTATTATCCGAAAGGACGTTATCAATAAGTCTGGCCACCTGAGTACTTAAAACCCTTTGAGGATTATCTTGAGCTTGTTCTAGATAGTTTCCAGATGAATCCTGCACACTTAATATAATTCTCCAGGGATTACGAATACCGTCATTTGCAAAGACGCTGTAGGCCGACACAAGATCAATCGGATGAACTTCTGCGCCACCCAGAACAAGAGATAAACCATAACGGCTAGGATCTGTAAGAGTTGTAATTCCCATTTGTTGAGCGAGGGTTATAGTGTCATTTATTCCAGCTAAATATAGAACCTCTACGGAAGGTATGTTAAGAGATTCGTCTAGGGCTTGGCGCATAGTTACTGGACCCCGGAACTTACCATCATAGTTCTGAGGGTTATAGCAAGCAAGTCCATATTGATCTTTTTTTTGTAAAGAATCCGGATTGCAGTTAGGATTAAATTCTGTTTTTAAATCAAAAAGTATAGTTGAATCGGGGTAGCCCTTTCTAAATGCGGTAGCATAAGCAAAAGGTTTAAAAGAAGATCCTGGCTGTCTCCCAGTGCCGTCAATCGCCACATTAAAATTACCCTGATTAGCGACATCAAAATAATTTTTAGAACCAACTAGAACTAAGACATCTCCATTCTTAGGATTAACTGATACTAATGCAGCATTCGAAGCCTTATATCTCTTAGTGTTTATATCAGCGAATTTAGAGACAGAACCCTCGGCCATGGCCTGAAGATTAGAATCTAGTGTAGTTATAATTTTTAAGCCGCCATCTTCGATAGCACTTTCTCCGTATTTTTTTGTAAGATAGTCTTTGATCATAATCACAAAATGAGGAGCCGATATAGCTTCTTTAGCGGACTTAAATACAACCTTTTCGCTCATAGCAGTTTTCAGTTGCTTGTCGTCTATATATCCCAGGCTTCTCATTCTTTGAAGAACCGAATTTTTAGTAGCCATAAGAGAATCTACATGATTGCCATAAGGAGAGTAATAACTTGGCGCCCTAGGTAGGGAAACTAGGATAGCCGACTCATTTAGAGTCAGATCTTTAGCGCTTTTTCCAAAGAAAGTCAGACTCGCCGATTCTATGCCATAAGCATTTGATCCATAGGGTATTTGATTTAAATACATCCAGAAAATCTCATCTTTGCTGAAGCGTCTTTCTACTTCAATAGAAACCAAGGCCTCTTTAATTTTTCTGGTTATAGTCCGTGAGTCGCCAAAAAATACCTGCTTAACTAGCTGCTGAGTAATAGTAGATCCTCCTTGAGATATGCCCGCGCTCTTTATGTCACTCCACAATGCCCGGAGAATACCTCTGAAATCTATGCCGTTATGGGTATAAAAAGCAGAATCTTCAGAAGCTAGAGTCGCATCCTTTACAACCTGAGGTATCTGATCCCAAGGGATAACGGTTCTTTTCTCTTCCCCGTGGATGTCATATAAAAGAACCTTTCCAGTCCGGTCGTATATTTTTGTTGATTCGCCAACCTTTCGCAATGCAATAGAATCGGGGTCAGGAAGATGGTGCTGAATATAGATAAATAAAGAAAGAAAAATAATAGCCCCAATTACAAATAACCACAAAAAAAGCATAGGTAATGCTTTCAGAATTTTCTTAAATTCCCACCCTCTTAACTTGTAGACTTTGAACTTTGGTTTAAACATCTAATATAAATAGAATAATGTCACAAAAAATCAATATTTACAATGGTATATTTTTAAATTATGATAATAAGATTATGGCTATAGATAAGAATATAAAAGAGATACTAACTAGGGGAGTCGATGAAGTAATCGACAAGAAACACCTTGAAGCTGTATTAGCATCCGGGAAAAAGTTGCGCATTAAACTAGGCATCGATCCTACTGGCGCCAAACTTCACCTTGGTTACGCCGTAACTTTGTGGAAGCTTCGGGCTCTTCAGGATTTGGGCCATCAGATCGTGTTTATTATAGGCGATTTCACCGGCTTGATTGGTGACACATCAGACAAAGAATCTGAGCGCCCCATGCTGGAAGAGGGGCAAGTGGCACAGAATATGAAAGACTATCTTTCTCAGGTGGGCAAGATTTTAGATGTTAAAAAGCTTGAAACACGATATAACTCCGAATGGCTTAAGCCTTTGAACTACCTAGAGATTTCTAAGCAAGCAGACCAATTTGGTCTACACGAGTTTATTGTCAGAGATATTATTGCTCGGCGCATGGAGGCTGGTAAAAGAGTTAGTTTGCGAGAGGTTCTTTATCCGCTGATGCAGGGCTATGATTCAGTAGCTGTAAAATCTGATCTTGAGTTTGGAGGAATCGATCAGCGATTTAATATCCTAGCCGGCCGCACGCTCCAAAAGTATTACAATCAGGAGCCCCAGGGCATAATTATCGTTAAGTATCTTACTGGTACTGATGGCCGGAAGATGAGTAAGTCGTGGGGTAACGTGATTAATATAACCGATGAACCAAATGATATGTTTGGAAAAGTCATGGCCATAGAAGACAAGCTTATTATTCAATATTTCGAGCTCGCAACATTGGTGCCCCTCTCACAAATTAGCGAGATAGAGAAAGATTTGGTTTCTAAGAATCCCCGGGACATTAAAGCGATGCTAGCCACAGAAATAGTTGGTCTATATCATGGAGAAGAGGAAGCTAAAAAAGCCAGAAAAGAGTTTGATAGAGTTTTTTCGAAGAGGGAAAATCCGGAAGAGATGAAAGAAATTAAAAATAAGGGCACGGCTATTACAACAATTATGGCCGCTGGAATAGTGGAATCAAACTCGGAATTAAAGAGGCTCATTCAACAGAAGGCTGTAAAGATAAACGACAAGGTTGTGGAATTATGGGAACAGGAGACTAAGAGCGGAGATATAATTAAAATAGGTCCTAGGAAATTTCTGAAGGTTAAGTAAACTAAAACCCCGCCTAGGCGGGGTTTTAGTTTACTACCAATCTTCTTCTGAAGTATCGTCGTCATCTTCTTCATCTTCCTGTTCCTTTTCCTCATCCTCTAGATCCTCCTCTTCTTCAACGACCACAGGACCATCTTCTGGATCCTCGACTCCCATTAATTTCAATTCTTCTAACAGACTAAACATAATTTTGAATTATGTATTTGCTCCACCCTACATTAGCCCCGAATCGGGTCTAATCCAAGACAGTGCAAACTAGGTTATTAAAGTTTTAATATTAAAATATGGGGGTATTGTATTGATATTAATAGTAATGTCAAATCTTAAGTATCTTAGGGTCTAGTGGAACAGCAAATAGCAATAGCCAGGGCATCGGCCGCATCATCCGGCTTCACCTCATTTTTAAGTTTTAAGATAAGGCGGATCATGGTCTGTATCTGTTTTTTTTCGGCGCGGCCATAGTTAGCCACAGCCATCTTTACCTGGAGGGGAGTGAACTCTTGTATCGGCAAATTGTTGCTTTCAAGGGCATACATAATCGCTCCTCTCATTTGGCTCACGGAGATTACAGTCTTCTGATTTTTGAAGAAAAACAGCCTCTCTATCGCTGCAATATCTGGCCCATGCTTTTTTATAAGTTCTGATACTTGATTAACAATATTCGTATAGATATTGGAAGAGTTTTTATCTGCAACGCTTAGTATTCCATAATCCAAGCAACGCAAACTGTTATTGTTTGCTTCTATAACCCCAAAACCTATGCGGGTTGTCCCGGGATCTATACCTAAAATTATCATTTCAAGGTAATTATAAACTATTCTAAATTTGCCGCCACATCTTCTACTTCGTCTTGATCGTCAAGGGCACTAAACAGCTTATCTATCTTGTCTTTCCCATCAGCGCTTACTGTAACCGAAGGCTGGTTAAACATCCAAGAAATACTGCCGGGGAGTACTAGTTTACTTTCGTTATCTGCAAGTATCTTTTTTATTTCAGCCATTGTTCTATTCCGATTATCAGTGATGGCCCTCACTCTTAGGGCTACACCCTCGGGTCCGATAGCCTCAACTAAGAGTTCTTCGAGCTGCTCTGATGATTTATCAGAAGCCTTTTTTATGGATCTTTCGATGTTGTCCCTGGGCATATTAGCAGCCCGGGCCTGTTCAATGGCGCTGGCTAGGGAGGAGTTTGATTTAGGATCTATCCCTTTTCGTGCGCAAAGAGTTATTATTTTAGATAATTTAGAGAATATTTGCCCCCTCTTTTTATCGGTGAGGGCTTTCTTGTGCTTTATTTGTGACCACTTAGAGTGTCCTGACATGCGCAGCGCGGGGCCCCATATATTGCAGGCTTATCTTTCTAAAGAAGTCCCTTTCTGAAATGCTTCCGTCTCGGAGTGTGCCTCGTGCTTTAGCCTAGGCTACTCTCTGCAGAGATTTGCTTCTTTGGAAAGATAAGCCGGTAATGGGTCGGCCGAATCTTTAGATTCGATGCCGACAGATACCATTAGCAATATTTGGGGTCGCTGTTTATTATAAAAGGGTCCCTTCTTTTGTCTCAAGTCCCAAATGCTGAAGGCCTTGAGGAGTGATAACGCGACCCTTGGGTGTTCTGGCCATAAACCCTGTTTGCAGAAGATAGGGTTCATAAACATCTTCAATAGTATCCTCCTCTTCAGATATTGCTGCAGCTATCGACTTCAATCCAACTGGCCCGCCACCGAACTTCTCGGCAATAGTTAAGAGTATCTCCCGATCAGTCTTTTCCAAGCCCTTCTCGTCGATCTCAAGCATCCCCAGAGCAGTTCTGGCGGCCCGGCCATCAATAGAATCAGGAGAGCTGGCATCACTGCTCATTTGGCTATAGTCGCGCACTCTTTTTAAGAGGCGGTTTGCAACTCTAGGAGTGAAGCGCGAGGCCTGGGCGATTACTTTTATAGCATCGTTGCTAACATTTATCCCAAGAAGTTTTGCTGATCGGGATATGATCTTCTCAATGTTAGAGTCAGTATAGAAATCTAAACGGAAATTGACTCCGAAACGTGATCTGAATGGAGCGGAGAGCATCGATATTTTAGTCGTGGCGGCTATGAGGGTGAATCTAGGCAGGTCTATCTGGAGAGTTTTAGCTGAATTGCCTTTACCTATTATAATATCGAGTTTAAAATTCTCCATCGCCGGATATATAACCTCCTCAACCATTTTATTGAGCCTATGGACCTCGTCTATAAAAATAACATCACCGTCGTTAAGACCTGTAAGTATTGATCCAACGTCACCCGCCTTTTCTAGGGCCGTACCGGAAGTTATCTTAAGATTTGCCCCAAGCTCTTTGGCTACAAGATAGGCTAACGTTGTTTTACCAAGACCCGAAGGGCCATGAAGAAGCAAATGCTCGACAGGTTCATTTCTTTTTTTGGCCGCTCCGATGAGTATCTTAAGGTTGTCTTTTATCTTCTCCTGGCCTATATATTCATCAAAACTAACAGGCCTTAGGGTCCGATCCAAAACCTGTTCATCTAGGATGGTCTGGGGGACAGTATTATCTTGGTTGGGGCTATTTGGGGTCTTATTAGGGGTACTCATTTATAATTGCCTGTCCTGGACCAAGTCTTAGAGGACTCAGAACGGGGCTTGACATTCATTTTTATTTAGATTACAATATGGGCTAACCGTGATCCCGCTGAAGATCGGGATTTTTGTTCCAGGACTTATTTAATCTGTAGGCAATTGGGTAGGTGTTGTTACGCAGACCCAATGGGGATACTATCTTAGCTTGGATAGCTTGGTTTCGACTAAACTACTCCTCGGAATTATCCTATCCCGCGTTTTGTAAATTCGGGCCATTGCCTACAGATTAAATAAGTCCTTTTATTGTTAACCGAAAACTCTCTCAATCTCTTCAATCGCTGTTATACCCTCAAGCAGTTTTAAATAAGCATCCTGAATCATTGTAATCATACCTTCTTTTATCAGCAAATCATTAATTTCTGAAGTAATCATAGAATCGCCCATTAATTTTTCAAAGGTTTTGGATACTGTAAATCCTTCAAAAACGGCGGTCCTGCCAAGGTAGCCTATATGATTGCATTTAATACATCCGGTCGGATTCGCGTAGTATATTTTAATTGAGGCGTCCAGATTCGGTAACTTAACGCGGTCCTTTATGGGCTCAAGAACCTCTCTGATCTTTTTTAAATCTTCAGGTAAAACAGTCTTCTGAACTTTACAATCATTACATAGTTCTCTTATTAATCTTTGTGACATCACAAGATTAAGGGCTGGGGCGATGACTTGCGGCTTTACCCGAAGGTCTATAAGGCGGGGGATAGCCCCGGCGGCATTGCTGGCGTGGATAGTTGTCAGGACTAAGTGGCCGGTAAGACTGGCGTTAAGGGCTATATCTGCCGTTTCCGGATCTCTTATCTCTCCAATTAGTATCACGTCAGGGTTTTGGCGCATTATTATTTTGAGCCCGTTAGAGAAAGTATAATTTTTTGATGAGTCAACCTGGCTCTGGGATATCCCGGAGATATGGTATTCAATCGGGTCTTCGATAGTTAATATTTTGGTTTTTGGAGAGTTGATGTGATTGATAAAGGCATAAAGAGTTGTGGTCTTTCCCGCCCCTGTCGGCCCGCTTATAAGTACCGTGCCAGAGTTCTTTTTAAGGCGACTTGCAACCAACTCTAATAAGTCTTTGCGCAATCCTAGATCTTTAAGATCACCCTGGACATTATAGGGATCAAGAATACGCATAACTACAGTCTCTCCAAATTCGCTCGGCAGGATAGAAACACGAAGGTCGATACTGGATCTTGTTTGTCTTACGCTAAACCTTCCCTCTTGAGGACCGTGAAGGTTGAGTTTTAGCTTTGAAAGAATTTTTATTCTATTTAGGATTTTGGCGTAGTACTCAAGATCAATAGAGGATACATCATAGAGAATACCGTCGAGTCTGTAGCGCAATCTTGCCTCAGTCCTTTCTGGCTCAAAATGAATATCGGATGCCCGGGTCTTAAGAGCTCCAGCCATCAGTATTTCCAGAAGCTTGGTGACTGATACATTGACTATTTTTTCCTTAAGGTCATTGAGGTCTTGGATTTCATCTTGGAGTCTTGTTATCTCGGCCTCATCAACTCCAATAGCACCGACCTCAAAAGCCTTTGATTTTACACTTAAACTATATCTAGCCCAGACTCTTTCCAGGCCTTCGGGGGTGGTAATTGTTAAGGATAATGAGAATCCCAGCTTTTCGAGGTACTCGAGTGTTTTTTTTGTTTCTGTATCCTCGGGCTTGATTATCGCAACAAATAATTTGGAGGAAGCCTTATAGAGTACGGCTACATTTGATTTTCTGGCAGTATCTTCATCAAGAATATTTAATGAATCGGAATCTATAGGTATGCCTTTAAGATTTGAAAAAGGCAGACTCAAACTGGAGGCCAAAGATTTATATTCTTCTTCTGCTTCTTTTACTTTTATATCTTTTAGCTTTTTTTCTAACTCCTGTTCTTTTGTTCCAATCTTTGTTTTTAAAGGCATTTGGCGAAGAGACTGTTATAATTTTTTAAAAATTTTGAATAATTTTGAAAGCACAGTAACTGTTTGCTGTCTTGTGTCCGATATATCTCCATCTGGAGCCAAGATAGCGAACCTAATCTTTTTGTAAAGAAAATTTTGTGGATAACCAGGGCAGGAATATTTTGAGCAGTAATTTTATATAAAAATATCCGTTACTACTAGGTAAAGCCCCTTGTTTACCACCATATCCATTATACTATTAAGACTTGACTTTTGCTCGGCCATTTGTTAACATGTCTTTAGCTAGTCTACTGAACAAGGTCCGCTGATGCGGGCCTCTATTGTTAAAATAAGACTATAGTTTACATTTCCCCAGCCTCTATTTTAACTAGAAGCCGGGAGCTGAGACTATAAAATAACTAGATGGATACAAAGCAATTTTTGTCGTCAATTAAACAGATTGCCGAAGAGAAGGGTATCTCAGAGGAGAGCGTTTTGGAAACTATCGAAGCGGCTATTGCTGCGGCCTATAAAAGAGATTACGGTAAAAAGGGTCAGATCATAAGAGCTAAACTTGATACAGAATCAGGCGGCTTGGAAATGACTCAAACCAGCTATGTTGTCGAGGGTGTTGATGAGGAAGGCTACATAACAGGCAAGCTCCCGGCTAAGGTTTCCGAGGAGCGTGGAGATGCTCAAGATTTGGATGCAACAAGGGGCAGAAAAGATATGCGGTCAGTCAAAGATCAGCCAGAAATGGATGCCGAAGGGGAGCTAAGAATAAAATTTAATCCTGAAAAGCATGTATTACTAGAGGATTCCAAAAAGAAAAATAAAAAATCCAAAGTCGGAGATGAAATAGTCACCAAGCTTAAGACTCAGACCGATTTCGGCCGTATTGCCGCTCAAACTGCAAAACAAGTAATAATCCAAAGACTCAGAGAAGCCGAGAGGGATGCCATATTCTCAGAATTTAAAAATAAAGAAGGTGAACTCATAAGCGGTGTTGTCCAAAGAAGAGAAGGTCCGCTTGTTTTTGTGGATTTGGGAAAAACTAACGGTTTATTGGTTCCTATTGAACAGCTTCCCAACGACAACTACTCGATAAGTCAGAGATACAGATTTATGATATTGAAAGTTGAAGAGACTCCCCGCGGACCGATGATCCTTCTTTCAAGAGCCCATCCTAAGCTTGTGGTAGAATTATTCAGAGTCGAAGTTCCTGAAATAGACAGCGGAAGCGTAGAAGTAAAAGCGATCGCCAGAGAACCAGGATCAAGAACTAAAATAGCAGTAGCCTCTAAAGAAGAGGGGGTCGATCCTATAGGCTCTCTCGTAGGTCAAAAAGGAGTCAGGGTCCAGACTGTTATAAATGAACTTTCCGGAGAAAAAATAGATATTATTCTTTGGAATGATAAGCCCAAAGAGTTTATCTCCAACTCTCTTTCCCCGGCCAAAATCTTAACAGTAAATATCCTTGATGAAAGGAGAAAAAACGCTCTTGTCGAGGTTTCTGATGATCAATTCTCTCTGGCAATAGGAAAGAGAGGACAAAACGTGAGATTGGCAGCTAAGCTGACCGGGTGGAAAATAGACGTCCGCTCGCCTAAGGAAAACTTGGAGTTTAAAGAAGTAAGCGAGGAGGATGTTAACAAAAAAGAAGATCTAAAATAAGAATTGGAATCGATACTAAAAAAAATCAGCAAGAGTCAGCAGGAGCTGACTGTGGAGCTTGGCAAGGAGGAGCTTTCTGGCTATGTTAATATGGCCGAAAATAATCTGAGTAAAGATTTTAAAATAGATGGTTTTAGGAAAGGGAAAGTTCCTAAGGACCTTTTGAGAAAGAATCTAGGCTCCCAATCTATACTTGAGGTCGCCTTAGACATGGCCATTAAAGACAGTTTAAGCAAAGTGATAAGAGAAAAGAGCTTGGAAGTATTGGATGCCTCGGGTCTTAATATAATAGAGAACAGCCCCCAAAAGCTGGTATATAAGGTTTCGTTGACTCTTTTCCCGGATATTAAAGTTCCTGACCTTCACAGTATTAAAGTTAAAAGAAAAGATGTCCAGGTTTCAGCGGAAGAAGTGACTAATACGCTTGAAGACATCAGATCTTCAAGGGCCCTGTTTAAAGATAAAGACACTCCGGTTGAAAAAGGGGATAGGGTAGAAATCGATTTTGAAGCGATACTCAACGGCAAGCCCATCGAAGGCGGTATAAGCAAGAACCACCCGCTTGTAGTGGGGAAGGGTCTTTTTATGCCCGGCTTTGAAGATAAACTGATAGGCATGAATAAAGGCGAAGAAAAAGAATTTTCCTTGGTTGCCCCCGAAGATTATTTCAACAAGGACATAGCCGGTAAAAAACTGGATTTTAAAGTCAGGATGGCAGATGTTAAAAAAGTTGAATTACCGACGCTTGATGATAATTTTGCAAAAACTCTGGGTAAATTTAATAACTTTGATGATCTCGAGCAAAATATTAAAGAGGGAATAGCGGAAGAGAAAAAGTCTAAGGAAAGACAGCGGCTGTTATTGGAAATTTTGGAAAAAATAACAGAGAAAACAGACGTTGAGATAAATGAAAAAATGATAAATCTTAAGCTGGACGATACCATTGCCGCATTTGACCAGGACCTTCATCAAAGAGGCATGGAGTTGAGCTTGTATCTTGCCCGTATAAATAAAACTCAGGAGGATTTAAGAAAGGACTGGAGGCCGAACGCCCAGAAGCAATTAAAGACAAGCCTGATACTTCAGAAGATAGCTAAAGACCGGAAGATAGAAGCATCGGAATCAGAAATAAGTGAAGCAATGAGCCAGACAATCCAGGCCATAGGACTTAGGGGGGATGTCGAAGCGACTAATCTGGAATTAGAGAAACTGAGAAAAGATGTGGTGGATAAAATAATAAGTGACAAAACCCTGGCCTATATAGAAAGTATTTGTGCAATCTAGAATTTTAAATATAAAAGGCCCTATGACGGGTCTTTTATATTTAAAATTCTTTTAGCGGTACCCTTGTTCCGATACTTATTACAGTTGATGAAATCCCTCGTATAAATTAATATGTAAAGGACTTAGTTGGATCTATCCCTCATTTCTGGGTCTTTAATTAGGCCTAGAAATGAGGGATAGATTGGTAAATACCGTAATAAACACGTGAACCGAAGTACCACTGTTGCTTTAATTATACACTATTATTTATATTATGTCAAGTATCCCCAGAATCAAGCCTATCTACATGGATAATGCTGCTGCAACGCCTATGAACAAGACTGTCCAAGAAGAGGTGGCCAGAGCATTAATGCTATATGCCAACCCTTCTTCATTTAATGATCAAGGACGTATGGCGAGGAATGAACTTGAGAAAGCTCGCCACGATATAGCCAAATTTTTAAACGCCCGCCCCGGAGAGGTGGTTTTTACCAGTTCAGGATCTGAGGGGAATAATATGGCCATCAGAGGAGTTGCTATATCCGGTCCAAAAGACAAAAAAGAAATCATGACTACCCCCATTGAGCATCCCTCAGTTCTTGAGGCAATAAGATTTTTAAATAAGACCCACAAATCGGTATTTTTAAAGATCGATTCAGCGGGGTCGATAGATCTGAGAGATATAGAATCCAAAATTAATACCAAAACATTACTCATATCGGTGATGTATGCGAATAACGAGATAGGCACAATAGAGCCGATAAAGACAATCGCCAAAATAATTAAAAAATTCCGAGATAATAAATCTGCCTTTCCACTATTTCATGTCGATGCTTGCCAGGCAGTGGAATATCTGGACATGAATGTAAATAATCTCGGCGTTGATTTATTGACATTTAACGGGTCAAAAATATATGGGCCCAAAGGTGCGGGAGTCCTGTATATAAGAAAAGGAGTCAAGGTGGCTCCACTAATATTGGGAGGGGATCAGGAGGGAGGATTAAGGGCTGGAACTGAAAACCTGTCTGCTGCCGTCGGTTTGGCAAAGGCCGTAAGCCTGATAGACAATAAAGATAGCTTGAGATTGGCTAAGCTGAGGGATTATTTTTTTGCAGAGGTCATTAAATTTTTGCCCGACGTCAAAATAAATGGAACTATGGGAGAAAAGAGATTACCTAATAATATCAATATTTCTATTCCTGGCCTAAGCAGTGAGGCGTTGTTACTTGAGTTGGATAAGTACGGGATTTATGCCGGTTCCGGATCGGCCTGCACTGCCAGATCTGTCGAGCCCTCCCATGTTTTAAAAGCGATAAATGTTCCTAGGAAATATCTTGATGGAGCCCTGAGATTCAGTATGGGTAGGCAAACTAGCATGAGTGATGTGGAGCGGATCATTCAAGTCTTACCTAAAATTGTCAGAGACTTAAGAAGCAGATATAATATAAAATGATGACGAGGAATAAACAAATAATCACAAGGCTGTTGCCGTTTTTTGCGTCGTCTTTGCTGGTATATGTTTTTTGGAGGCAAACCCATCTTCTACTACTCTTGTACGTCTGTATATTATCGGCCGAAATATTTATGGGCCGCGATAGGGCGGGAGAAATTAAATTGGCAGGATGGGGTATTTTGTGGGGATTTATTTTGGAATTTATTGGAACCAAAAGTGGTTATCATACATTCAATGCCCCGGATCTTATGGGCATACCCTTGTGGCTTACAGTTTTCTGGGGGTATGGGTTTATAACAGCAAAAAGGGTCAGTGCTCTTGTTTATATTGGGTCGCCATTCAGAAATAAATAATTACGATATGATTAAAATTAGTTTAGTTATACCGGCGTATAATGAAGAAAAATATATAGGACAGTGCCTGGATTCTGTCATAGCTAACGCCGATAAAAGAATTTTTGAGATAATTGTAGTTGATAATGTAAGTACAGATAAAACGGCCGAAGTAGCAAGGCAAAGGCCGGGGGTCAAGGTAGTAAGAGAAGAGGGTAAGGGGACGAACAAGGCTCGGCAGAGAGGCCTTTTGGAGGCAACAGGGGACTTTGTGGCCTACATAGATGCCGATACCCGCATGCCCAAAGAATGGCCTGAAACAGCTGATAAATTCTTTGAAAAAAATCCTAAAGCTGTGTGTCTGAGCGGTCCGTATAAGTACTATGACGGATCAAAATTCCAGAATCTGATATTAGCTCTTCTTTGGAATATATTTGCACCCCTCATGTATTTTATTGTTGGCTACATGGTTCTAGGAGGCAATTTTGTGGCCAAAAGATCCGCCCTTCTGGCTATGGGAGGCTTTGATACAAGCTTTAAGTTTTATGGGGATGATACGGATATAGCCAGAAGACTTCACGAACAGGGGAGGGTAGTTTTTAAAATAGGCTTTTTCATGTACTCTTCCAGTCGCCGCTTCAGTAACGAAGGAGTATTTAAAATGAGCTTCCTCTACGCGATCAACTTTATCTGGGGGGTATTGTTTCATAAGCCGTTTAATAAATGATCTAACGAAGAATTGCCCAGACCCAGCCTGTATGTTATAATAAATTAAGAATTTTACGACTCACTTCTGGGAGGTGACTAGTGACTGCTTGGTGGTTCTTTGTTAATTTCTTTGTACTCAGTCTAATACTGGCAATCTTTGAGATCTCGACGGAAAAGGATAAAGGTTGGGGCACTGGTCTTGGCTCATTTTGGGGCAAAAAGTTCTTTGTGGAAGGAGTTATTTCCAGGGTTTGTGAGAAGCATTATTTTACCCTATATCACCTTGTGATGTTCGGGCTTATTGTCCCGCTCATTCTCTACGGCGAACATTTGTGGTTCAAAATGCCACTGTTCTTCCTAGTAGCTTCATGGATTGAAATCGCCGTTATCGAGGATTTTTTATGGTTTATTCTTAATTGGTATTTTCCGGGGAGTCTGCGTAAATTACTGGCAGGAGAAATTTGGTGGCACACTGTTTATTGGAGAATCGGGAATATCAGATTGCCTCGCTTCTACTTTCTTTCTAGTTTTTGGGCCACAGGATTCTTACTTTTACAATATTACATCGATAGATAGTAATTCTGAATAACAAAAAGACGGGTTGGATTTGTCCAACCCGTCTTTTATATTTGGTGCGCCCAGTAGGATTAGGTCACGGATAAATCCTCGTCGGCCACTCGGAGTTTCCGCGACCCCGCCTCACGGCTCCGATGCTACTGGTCGGAGCATCGTTCCGGCATTCGAATCCTAACGGAAGTGAAGCAGTTCACTTCCTCTGGGCGGAACATAAACGACAAATTAAAACAGGGCGTAAGAACCCTGTTTTAATTTCCGATGTCCGCCCTGTGGCAGAAAGTTGGAACGTAGATAACTCAGTTAGACAGCAAAAGTATAAAATAAAAAAGCCGATTTTAATCGGCTTT
>CAYSDF010000011.1:0-20426 GCA_964429675.1 uncultured Candidatus Saccharibacteria bacterium | reverse complement strand
GCATGGTGCCTCTTCTTGAAGACGGATTCAGGAAGGCTTTGGCTGGTCTTACCACAATTGAAGAAATTTTGAGGGTTGTTAGAGAGTAATTTAAATCACAGAGACCCTTTAGGTCGCCGACGCGTGTCCCCATTGCAACTTCTCGAGTAGCAGTCAGACAGGGAGGAAGAGCAATGGGGCCCCTCGCGGGCGACCCTAATGGGGCCCTCTCCGCGCTATGTTTGAAAATATATTTTTTAGGCTATCAAATAAAGAGAAAATGCTTTTTTCCCGCCACATGGAGGTTATGATTAAGTCGGGAATGCAGATTCTCCAGAGTCTGGAAATTTTAAAGAAGCAGACTAAATCAAGATCATTCAATAGAGTTCTAGATCAACTGATAGCCGATGTTAAAAACGGCCATTTTCTTTCTGCCAGCTTGGAAAGATACCGCAATGTTTTCGGCGACTTTTTTATAAACTTAGTGAGAGTAGGGGAAACCAGCGGAACTTTGTCTGAAAACCTGCAATATCTTACGGAAGAGCTTAAAAAGAAAGACGAATTAAATAAAAAGATTACTGGTGCCATGGTTTATCCGATCGTAATTCTTGTTGCAACATTAGGAATTACTGGGCTAATGACATTTGTAATATTTCCTAAAATTCTCCCCATTTTAAATAGCATTAATGTTAAGCTCCCTGCGGTAACAGTGGCTTTTATAGCGGTTTCAAGTTTTCTAATAAAATATGGAATCTTGGTTTTTGCCGGTCTAGTAGGTCTTACAATTGGTTTTTGGCTTTCGTTGAGAATTCCGGCATTTAGATTTGGCTGGCATAAGTTCTTACTGGCCATACCGTATGTGGGTACTATGATCCAGACGGTCAATATTGTGAGTTTTTCTAGAACTGTAGGGCTTCTACTAAAGGCTGGTATAAGAATCGTAGAAGCTTTGGAGATAACTGGTTCGACGATGACTAATTTGGTCTACAAGAAAGAAATAAAAGAAGTAGCCGAAGGAGTGCGCAAGGGAGATCAGATGTCTAAATATTTTATGGAAAGACCCCATGTTTTTCCTGCCATTTTTTCACAGATGGTTGTCGTTGGAGAGAACACGGGAAAGCTCGACGAGTCCGTGTTATTTCTCGCTGATTTTTATGAGTCAGAATTAGATGAGGCAACTAAGGCCATGTCTAATTTTCTTGAACCGGTAATGCTACTTGTGATGGGATTGATCGTTACTTTCGTGGCGCTGGCGATTATTACCCCGATTTATCAAATTACCCAAACGCTTGGGAAATAATTTTCTAAGAAAATTAAAAACTGAAAATTGAAAATCTATATTAAAAACAAAGGTTTTACACTAATAGAGACACTTATAGGGATAGGAATATTCATTATTGTCTCCATGGCAATCTACTCTTCCTATACTAATGTATTGAATATATTTTTGCTGGCGAGAATTAGGTCGGCCGCTACGGCGGTAATCCAAAACGAAGTGGAGGTTATTAGGAACATTCCTTACCCGGATGTCGGTACTCGGGGCGGCATCCCGTCAGGCAATATCATAGCTCAAAAAGTTGTTAATTTTGGAGGCGCGTCTTTCAATGTAAAAACTAACGTCAAAAATGTTGATGATCCTTTTGACGGCACGCTTGGTGGCAATCCTAACGACTTAATTCCGGCAGATTACAAATTGGTTGAAGTAGAGGTTAGCTGCGCAACATCTTGTAGTATTACACCGGTTAAAATGACCACCACAGTCGCCCCTAAGAATGTTGAGAAGGCAAATAAGGACGGAGCATTGTTCATTAATGTATTAGATGCTTCAGGTAATCCGGTTGTTGGAGCAAATGTATCGATAGTAAATAATTTGGTTACCCCTAGTATCAATACTAATGACGTAACTAATGCCAGCGGATCATTAAACTTTGTCGATATTGCAACAAGCTCCGCAGGTTTTCATATCGTAGTTACTAAGAGCGGCTATACATCTGACCAGACATATCCCCTCAATAATCCTTTGAACCCCAACCCTATCAAGCCGGACGCCACCGTTAATGAACAAGATCTTACTAAGATAACTTTTGCTATTGATAGGGTAAGTAATCTTAATTTTAAAACTCAAGACATCATGTGTAAGCCCATTCCTAATATTTCCTTTAATCAGACTGGAGAGAAACTGATAGGTACTAACCCCGATGTTCCTAAGTATTCTGTAACCTCCCAAACTGACGCCACTGGTCAGAAAAATATCAGCAACTTGGAATGGGATGCCTTTGATTTTACTAATTTGAGCTCTAGTTATGATGTCAGCGGAACTTCTTTAGTGATGCCGCTGATTGTTAATCCCGGCGAGAACGATTCTCTTAGGTGGGTTATGGATCCGAGCCTCCCCAATGTTTTACTTGTGACCGTTCTTGATGAGAATAATTTACCGGTAAACGGAGCCACGGTAAATATCTTGGGAATGGGAGTAAATAAAACACAAATAACGCAGCAGAGAGATTTTGGCCAAACGGACTGGTCAAATAATCAATACACATCTCAAACCGGCAGCATAGAGACAAATAATCCTGTCGGTCAGTTAACTCTTCAATCAGTAGACGGGAAGTATGCTACCGCCAGTCAGCAACTGACATCCTCAACTTTTGATATGGGGACATCTAATACGACATTCTATGGATTCAGCTGGAATCCTACTTCCCAACCGGCCGGAGCAGGAGCAGATAGTCTAAAATTTCAAATTGCTACCAATAATGATAATGCTACTTGGAATTTTACAGGACCCAACGGCAATTCAAATACATACTACAATGTCAGTAATACCCAGATTCATTCCAGTAATAACGGCAAGCGATATTTAAGATATAAGGTATTTATGAATACAACGAACAATCAGTATACCCCAACCCTTCAAGACATAGACATAGTTTTCAGTTCGGATTGCCTAACTGATGGCCAGGCGTTCTTTAACGGTTTGTCTGGCGGAAGTTATGATATTACCGTAAGTGCTACGGGATACGACACCACCACCGATCCGGGCATACCCGTAACCAGTGGTTGGCAAGAATCCCAAGAGACGCTATTTGTACCGTAATAAAATAAAAATGAGAAGATTTACTTCACATTTAAAATTCGAAAGTATAAACGCTAGCAAGCAGCGGCTTTTAAATGTGGGGTTTACTCTGATAGAAATATTAATAGCGATGGCAATTGTAAGCGGAATAGTTTTTGTAGTCAGCATATTTACCCTTGATGTTTCTCAGTTCCAGCTTTTTCTGGGACAAAGTCTTCAAACTGAAGGGCAAGCTCAGAACGGACTTCAGGGAATGATACCAGAGATCAGGGCTATTGGATCGGCTAGCGACGGGGGATATCCTATCTCTCAGGCTTCCTCCAGCTCATTTACTTTTTTCAGTGATATAGATAATGATGGCCTTTTTGAGCAAGTGAGATATTTTCTAAGTGGCAGTATTCTTAAAAAGGGAGTGGTGAAGCCTTCTCAAAGCCCGTACATATACGATCAATCAACCGAGAAAATAAGCGACGTTGTCCAAGATATTGTATCTAGTAATATATTTTCTTATTTTGATAAAAACTACGACGGCACAAACGGAAGTTCCCTTGGCATACCAATTAATGTTTCTGCGATAAGGGTAGTCAGAGTAGATTTAAAAATAGATAATGACGTTAACAGGGAACCAGGTCCACAGACATATTCGGTAGTATTAGAAATAAGAAACTTAAGAGGACTATGATGTTTAAACAAATAACAAATAACAAAAATCAAAAAACAGCGGAAAGCGGACAGCTTTCGATTATAGTTTTGATTTTTAGTTCAGTAGCTATAATAATTCTATCCGGCTTAATCGTCTGGGTAGACGGCAGCCAAAAGTCGGCTGTTAGAACTTCTAATCAAAAATCGGCCCTTATGGCGGCTGAAGCCGGAATAGAATATTACCGATGGCACTTGGCTCACGCTCCAAATGATTTTAAGGATGGAACCGGTCAGGCTGGACCGTATACCCATAATTACTTTGATAAAGACGGAAATCTTATCGGTCAATATATTCTGGATATCACGCCCCCTCCAATAAACTCTTCTCTAGTTACGATAAAATCAACAGGGAAGCTTGCCGGTGTTTCTGATGTTCAAAAGGTGATTCAAGCACAACTTGGCATTCCTTCGGTTATAAAGTACGCACTGTTGGCTAATAGTAATATCAAGCTTGAGCCAGGCACGAAAGTTCTGGGTCCCGTACATTCTAATGGCGGCATTCAGTTTGACGGGATTGCCTACAATCTGGTCACTAGCGCCAGAACTACGTATAACGACCCTGATCATGGCGGTCCTGACGAATATGCTATTCATACTCATACCGTTCCGGTCGATCCTTTACCGCCATCTCCGCTGCCATTACGAGCAGATGTATTCACTGCTGGACGTCAATTTCCTGTCCCGGCGGTAGATTTTACCGGATTAACCAGCACCTTAGCAACTATAAAAAAGAATGCTCAATCGGCGGGACTTTATTTTGGTCAGCCTGCTCAGGGGAGCAAGGGCTATCATATAGTTTTAAAAACAAATGACACTCTAGATATTTATAAAGTTAAGAAATTGATGAAAAGGCCTTCGAATACCTGCAAAAATGTTCTGCATCAGAAAAAATGGAATACTTGGAGTATCGGAACAAATAATGGGGATGAGCAACTTATCGCAAATTATGCTTTTCCGGCGAATGGCCTAGTATTCGTAGAGGGTAATGTTTGGGTTGAGGGCCAGATAAATACCGCAAAAATTACTATTGCCTCAGGAAAATTTCCAGGCAATCCGGGGAATTACACCAATATCATAGTTAATAAGAGCATAACCTATACTAATTATGATGGCCAGGACGTTATCGGTTTGATAGCCCAGGGCAATATTGAAATAGGCATGAACAGCGCGGATACGTTAAGGGTTGATGCGGCTGTGGTTGCTCAAAACGGGAATGTCTGGAGATATTATTATCAGCCGGCTTCCGGCAGTAAGGTTAATTGTTCTCCTTATGATACCAAGACCAACTTAACTATGAACGGGATGATCGCCACTAATAGTGGCTATGGATTCGGTTATACCGACGGTAGTGGCTATAAAAATAGAACAATTATATATGACTCTAATCTCTTATATAATCCTCCGCCCGGATTTCCTTTGATATCTGATTATTATCAGCAAGTCTCTTGGAAAGAATTACAGTAATCGGATGGACGGTGTATGTGGATAAGTTATTACGTCATTAGCTTTAGAGGTGGTAAAATAAGTACTAATGGTCGATTTATCTGCTTAGTTTTAGCTGTCTAAGAAGCGCTTCTTGTCTAGGCAGATAAAATATATTAAGTATCTAAATACAAATAATTAAAAATATGAAACTAATCAAAAAACAGGCTGGTTTTACGCTTATAGAAATATTGGTCGTTATCGGTATTATTGCTATTTTGGCTGCAGTAGTCATCGTAGCTATCAACCCGGCACGACAATTCGCACAGGCCCGCAACACTCAACGCTGGTCTAATGTGAATACGATATTGAATGCCGTCACCCAGAGAATGGTGGATAACAAAGGCATCTGGAATTCTACTTGCGGAGCTTCAACAGTTACATTACCGGCTACGGCCACGGCTATCGGAACTACAAGTGGTAATGTCAATTTGGATCCTTGTATTGTCCCGACCTATGTCTCAACCATGGTTATGGATCCTTCTACCGGAACAGCTGGTGATACTGGATACACTATTATGCAAGCTGCTGGGGGAGGCAGAATTACTGTCGCCGCCACCGGAGAATTAGGAGAAACTATCTCGGTAACTCGATAAATTCTAATTTGAATTTTAACTAAAATGCGCCCTGGGGCGCATTTTAGTTAAAAAAATGGTATAATATATTAGTGAGAAAGATTGGCCTCTTAATACTTATATTCCTCGCACTACCCCTAGTTTCATTTGCCTCGGGCAATCTGTTTTTTGAATTTAATCCTGATAGTTCTAACTTTCTTAATGTCGCCTCGCTTGCTTCTCCTAAAGAAATATTTATACCGCAGAACGATTTCTTAGGGGGATTTGATTTCTGGTTTGATAACAGTGGTTCTAGCGGAACGGTTACGTTTGAATTAAGAAACAGCGTTAATACGCTCTTGGCCTCAAGGACGGTGACTGTTCCGACAATCACACCCGTCTCGGGGGGTAAGCGTTTTCATGTTGATTTCAGTCAGATTGCTGTATCCAGCACCAAAAAATATTCTATCAGCATCATTACCCAAATGCCAGATTTGAGGATTTATTATTCAAGTAGGATAAATCTCATTGGCCACAATGCTCCCTATACTTCCGGGTATTACAATGGTGTGGCTGAAATAGGCTCTGAAGAGAAAGAATTTAGTTTCAAGTTTGGTCTATATGAAAGTTTCGAGACAGCTCCACCGGTACTTTCAAATATTACTACAGTAGGAATGTCTCAATATCAAACAGATGTAGATTTCAATGCTAACGAGCCAGTTGATTATCGTGTGGACTACGGCATAAGCGGCCAGGGTTATACCCAAAGTACGAACTTTAGCGGTGTTTATAAATTCTGCAACGCGGGAATTAGTATTTGTAGTTTAAGCATGGCGACCCAAGCTAATAAATCATACGACTATCTTTTGGTGGCAACTGATATATGGGGCAATGAGGCTCAATTCTCCGGATCTTTTATCTCGGGGGCAGGAATCTCAACTCAGTCGCCGACTCCTTCTGAATCACCACCTCCCGGCGGACCTCTAGCCATCTCAGATTTTATAATTAATTCAGTAAACGATAAATCGGTTGAAGTATTTTGGCATACAAACCGGGCAGCTAATTCGACACTGACTGTAAGCTACAGTTCTGATCTTATAACTATTACTGCGGTAACTGACAGCACTTTTGAATTAGAGCACTTATTGAAAACAGCAGATGTATTAAGTCCAAGTACTACTTACTTTGCCAGGGTCCTGTCGTATGACAATTTTAATAATGTTGCTAGTGCAACTTTGGCGTTTACAACCCTAAAAGCTAATTTTAATACACCTACTCCATCGCCATCCTCTCCGCCGCTCCCTTCGCCATCTCAGTCACCCGTGCCATCTTCTTCTAACCAGCCCCCGGTTAATAGTCAGACCCCCGCTCCTGTAGTTACAGGGTCCACAAGTCCTGACAATGGCCACACGGTTTACATAGAAAGTAGCGGTAATTTCTCGGCCATTCAGTGGAATACGCCATCCGGAGGCGATCCTAAAGAAGGCTATAGAGTGGATATTTTTGACTCAAATAAAAATTTAGTAAAACAGATTACTTTATCAAAAAATGATGAGAGTGCCACTGTTTCAGGTCTTCCCGATGGTCAGTATTACTCTGTAGTATACGCAAACAATGGCAAAGTTCTGGAAAAGGTTGCCAAGCCCACTAATTTTACCGTGGGCAGCGACACTGTTTTAAAAAGACTCCTAGCCATGTGGCCTTATCTAGCACTTGCTATCGGAGCATTGATACTGTTCATCTTTCGTAATAGAATTCTGAAACTGATAGCTAAGAAATCGGTGAATCCCATTCCTCCGGGACAATAGTGGGGAGCCCTCTATGATAAAAGTACTCTATGAAGACAATCATTTAATTGCAGTTTTTAAGCCTGCCGGGGTTTTGGTACAACCTGCCTCGCCAGCAGGCAGGGGCGACAGAACCGGAGATAGGAGCCTCTTTGACGAAGTAAAGGATTATTTAAAAAATAAATATCATAAGCCCGGTAATGTTTTCCTGGGCTTAGTTCATCGTCTAGATCGGCCCGTGTCAGGAATCGTACTTTTTGCCAAAACATCAAAGGGTGCTTCAAGAATTTCCGAACAGTTTAGGAATCATGAGATAGAAAAGATATACCAGGCCGTTGTTGTAGGTAAATTAAAACCAGCCAAGGGTGTGCTAAGACAATCTTTAGTAAAAAACGAGGATAAAAGAATGGCGGTAGTCTCAGAAGATGGGAAAGAATCTGAGTTATACTACGAAACTGTTAAGTCGAATGATAATTTCTCTTTAGTTAAAATACAACCATCCACGGGAAGATTTCATCAGATAAGAGTCCAATTATCAGAAGCTGGCCACCCGATAATAGGGGATGTTAAGTATGGCATCAAGGGGAAAGTATTAAGTAGTAAGGAACAAGAAGCGATAGGTGGAGGGATCGCTCTTTGTGCGACAGAGCTTACTTTTCAAACGGCGACAACCGGAGAAATGAAAACTATAAAAATCGAGCATCCCAAGGAGTGGGATAAATTCTTAAAATAGAAAAGGCCCCGCTAAGCGGGGCCCCCGGCTGGCGCCGGTTAGTTGAGAATTTCGGGAAGGGGAATACCCGTCTCTTCTCGCAGTAAGAGCGCCGAGATCAGGTCTTCGAAAGAGGCCTTGTTGATCTTATCGGCGATCGAGCTGTATTCGGCCTCGATTTGATTCTCCTCGAAGCCCAGATTGTTGGCAAATCCGGCAAGAAGTGCTGCTCTGGCCATGGAAGTGCCTAAGATGATTGGACCCATGTGGGTTATCAGAAGGGCGTTTCCATTCGCCAGCTCCACAATCGGTCCGGACATCTTCTCGATGAGGGTCGTTCTGGTGGCGCCACCATTGATGGCCACATGTGCTGCGGCGACGCTTACCAGATGCCGCATTTCCGCGATTGATCCGGTGAAGGTCACAGTATCCATAGCCGCCATTACTTGGGTTACCGTAACAACCTCGGTCGTATCGACGTGGCGTACGTAGCCGCCGTAGCCCAGTTCGAATCTCACCAGGCTTACAAGAGCCTTGTCAATTCTTGATTGATGGGGCGCATCAACGTACTTTTGGCCGTTGAAGCGCGTGTTCTGTATCGTTATCATTATTACCACCTCCTAAAGGTAAGGACTGGCCTCATAATAACATAAAAGTAAAAAAGTGTCAAATAAAATACCCCGCTAATGCGGGGCTGGTCTGTAATAAATCTAAGCCAATCTAAGATCCTACTAGTTGTATTCTCGATGATAGCGTAGATGAGATCAATACCTGCTTCAATGTGGGCTTGGATGCGGTGGCGGCCGTCTTTGACGACGTAAGTACCGTCACCCAATGCATTTACTCTGATAGGCGTATAATCAATGTCAGCTTCGATTTCCATCTGCAGTTCTTGAACTCGGCGAGGCGAAACTCCTCGCCGCTTTTTCCTGGAAAATCTGAGCGACTCAATAGACAAAAGAACCGTCTCTCTCATGTCGAATCTCCCATAAGATTTCAGAGATTATAGCAATTTTATTTAGCTAAGTCAATGGATGTCTCGGTTGTTTCAATTTTTATTCCAGCTTTTTTTAGCTTTTCCATGAGATCATTGGCCGTATCAGTATCGATAGCTTCGGGAGGATAGACGCCTTTCTGCTGCAAAGAAGAAATCGTCATAGCAAAAATAGATGCTGATAATCCAGCAGCATAGGATATATAGTTAGTGCCTGGTAGGAGCTTATTAATTTCAGATTGGTTGGGGAAAAGTATATCTGCTCGCCATTCTTTCTTTTTCTTTTCCAAAGATCCCGAGGCTATGACTGCCGTCCAGAAGTGAGCGTCTCTTAGCTTATTTGAAGCGGCGATTTTTTTAACTTCAGCCGGAGGTACAACATCGGGCCAGGCTTTAATCATGAACTCGTAGGGAGAAATTAGGGCGTTGCCTATACGGACAAGGCGTCTTTGTAGGAGGCCTAGTTTAAATAGGGTATATAAGAATTCTATCTCGCTTCCGGCGGCCTTTAGATCTACCCTCTTAGCTTTTATATAAAGAGGAATTGTAACTACTTCTTCCTGGGCGACGATAAAACTACGCCTGTTGGTAAATGGCTCAGGGAAATTAAATAATTCTTCTTCGGCAAAATTTTCTTTTCGGACAAAATGCCCACGTTCCCAAATATAGGGGAGATACGTAGCCTCATCAAATGCCGCTTCCTTTGACCAGGCCGTGAAAGGAACATCGGAACTTACGGTCTCTAAAAGTCTAATTTTTATCGAATCTACACGATCAAACTTAGCTGAAAGTATTTTAGCCATCAAATTAGTAACACCAGGCGAAGCCGAAGCATTTATTAGGCCGATCAAGCCCTTTTCTTTGAATTTTTCATGGTACTCAAGCTGTTCGACTTTTGTTTCTACCCTCCAGTCTGAGGCCAGGTCCTGGTAGTTTATTCCCGCCTCAAGGCAAGCCTCCATAATGGTGAGGTTCAGGGATGGGGCAGAGGCGTTTATAACAAGGTCAAAGCCCTTAATAGCATTAACTATTTTGTTCTTTTGAGAGGCATCCAGGGTCTGGAGGTTTATCTTGCCATGGATAGGCAGGAATTGCCTGGCTTTTTTCAGGTTTATATCTCCACAGACAATGGCCTCTACCTCTTTAATTTGGCTTAGGAAGTGAGCTGCTACCGATCCAGTAGCTCCAGCCCCTATAATATATATCCTCATGGGGTCATTATAAGGGGATATAATTTTTTAGGCAATCTAGTTTAAAATGATAGATTTGGTCGATTTTATCTTAGATTTTTGGTTGCTATATTCTGCCCAAGTTAAGAATATAATTAAAACATCCAAAATGGTGATAACAAATAATCCGACCGTAGGATCAAGGAGATATATGTATGATTGATAGATAATGAAGGCCACAAAAACAAGAATTGCTATTGGGTAAGCCCACAATTTTTGTTTGATCAGAGAAGTTACCAGGAATATTTTAATGATGCCATGTGAAATCAGGAATGATATTGCAAAGAATTTATCGGCAACAAATGAATGGGCAAAATGTAATAAGCCATTAGCCAGGGGATCGTTCGGGTCTTTACTTAGTTCCAATTGGAGAAACCACATCAATGTCTGGATTACTTTTTGGGGTCCGATCGCAGATAAGATTATCCCACCAACAATCTCAAGAACTCCATCAACGCCTTTGGCGATCATTCCAAATTGGAAACTTTTATGGATTAGAGAGTCGAGCTTTTTAGAGTTTTTGGCCATGTCTATAGTTTAACATAAAACAAGTTTTAGTTGTCAAATTAATAATTTTGAGGTATAATATTAAGATGCGGCTCTTAGAGTCGTATCTGCTGGGGGTGCTAGGCTTCGACGATGCTTTCTTTCAAAATTCAGGCAAGTAGTGGTTTAGACACCCACTCTAATAATGTCTTAAACTTATAATTGCCAAAAACAATTATTCAGGATCTTTAGCTTTCGCTTAAGTTCCCGTTCTCTCAGAGATGCTCGCTATCTGAGAAGAGCGTCATTAGCGATATACTGCATTTGGCGTATTGGTGTGTTCTGAGTTAAATGCGGGAAAATTTCCAGAATACTGGCCCGGCGATTTTGCTAATTTCTATAGCCAGGCACTAACAAATTAGCTAAACTTGTAGATCGGATTTCGATATAGCTTCGGACGGCGGTTCAATTCCGCCCACTTCCACCGGTATTAAGTTTTGGAACAAAAAAGACCAGGAATCATCATGATTACTAGGTCTTTTTTGTTTAGACTAAATAAATGTTTTACGGATGAGTGGACAGATTGGGAAACCCCAAATAAAAAGAGCATTGTCATGCTCTCTAAAAATTCGCTATAAGATATGCGACGGAACGAATACCTAACGTAATAATTCCCCCAATCAGTATCGGAAGTACTACTGAATAAAACCAGAATTCAAGAGTACCGCCCAACATATCTTTTGCGACTTCTTCGTATAGGTTATTGTCTCTAATCTCTTCATAATCCCAACATCTTTTACTACCTGCCATGGCTCCCAATAATCTTGGCTGACCATCAACTACTTGAAGGGGCATGCCGTCAACTATCGCCTTAATATAGGCGGTCCTTCTATTCAGCCCACCAGGAATATGCCAGGTTGCATGTTCAATAAAGCTCTTCAATACATTATTGCCGCCATTCAAGAAAACACTTATTCCGTATAAAAAATACCAAACTACTATAGTAACAAAGACAAAAACCAGCCAAATAACCATATGCACCTCTCTACGAAATGAACTATATTCTTATACAATTAATTGGAAAATTTGTAAAGTTCCCCGGGTTCATTACTAAGTGAGCCGCTTTGCTTGCTCATCTGGGAGTTGGAGTGAAGGGAACGAATTTGTAAATTTTAGAATTCCTGTTATACTATGTCCGAGTTCTTTAAGCCGGAGAGAACACTATGGACGTAGCCATTTTTAATAGAAATATAGCACCTACACAAGAACAGCTGGATAAGTCCGTTGAATGGATGAAAAACCACAGAGGAAAATGTCCCCACACATCAGAACGGATGTCTCATGCCCTAGGTACCCCGATTTCTTATACATTCCGAGTTCATGGCCTTGGTACAGAGGTTCAAGTTGCCTGTAACTGTGGAGAGAAATTAGATATTACGGATTCCAGCTATTGGTAATCTCATAAGCCAGATAATTATCTGGCTTTTTGTTTGGGTTGACTGGTAAATATATATTTGAGACAATTGAAAAGCAGTTTTTTGACATCAAGGAGTTAAGAAATGCGAACAAAGATTTCTCTATTCTCAGCAATTCTATTGGTCTGTTCATTTGTAGTACTTCCTGCCTGTGCTCAAGGCACTCAGGTTCCAGATTTATCTAGTAATGGTTGGCAACTCGAGAACAGCAGAAACAATTCGGAACTGCTTGCAGATAATGTTACCAAATTCAACTATACAGTCGGACTTTATTTAAATCAAAATAGCCGATCATATGTAGATCAGGCAGTACTGATTACTTATAAGGGTAACGAATTTCTGATGAAGTTCGGCGATCGTAATGATGCCTCGGGAGTTCTTTGTGCTCTAAAGGTCAATGGCAAATGGCATGTGGCAAAGAATAAGGGCCTTGATACTGTTAAGGCTGAAGTGATCAGTCCGGATGGTAAATCTTTTAAGATTAAATTCTCTCTTGATAGTGTCGATGGGCCTCAAGAAGTAGTCCTGGATATTAATTAATGTAATTAACCCCGCAAAAGCGGGGTTTTAATACTCTTCGATTCCTCTTTGTCTTGAGCGGGCGACATCTTTTTTCTTTGTAGCTTCTCTTTTGTCATATTTCTTTTTTCCTCTGGCAATGCCGATCAGAAGCTTTATCAGGCCCTTTTTATTATAAAACTTCAAAGGTATCAGAGTTGATCCGTGAGCTTTTGATGTGCCGATCAATGTAGCAATCTCTTTTTTTGATAACAAAAGCTTTCTGGATCTTTGGGGGTCGTAGTCGGGTGGTGAGTTTGCCGGCTGGTAGGGAGAGATGGTCGCGCCAACTAAGAAAGGCTCGTCCTTTATAATTTTTACATAGGAACCTTTTATTGAAGCCTTGCCGGTTTTAATGGATTTCACCTCTTGGCCGGTCAATACAATCCCAGCCTCGATTGTTTCAAGGATCTCATAGTCAAACCCCGCTTTTGGATTGTTGGCGTATTCAGTCATTTTGATATCATAGCCTGTTTTTGGAAATATTTACATTGCAACCCCCACCCCTTCCCCAATTTTCTCCCAGCTATGAGCTATAAAATAAGCCAAAAGCCCTGCTCTAATTTTCATCATTTAGACGAATTGAAGAAAGATGAATTAATAATCATTTATTATTACGAGTATTCCAATAGGAGGCCGATGAAAATTGGAGTAGGGCTTTTGGGAGCTACTTTCTTTCCTCGAGCTTCACCTTGAGATTTAGGTTTTCTTTTTTACGGAGAACGGCTAGTTCAATCTCATCTCCGACATTGAAGTTCTGTAACTTATCGCTTAGATCCTTATCGTCAGTTAACTTTTCGCCGTTAACAGTAAGAATAATGTCATTTTCTTGTACTCCCGCCTTATCAGCGGGGGAGCCGGCTATAACGGCAACTGAATTGGGGATATGATCCCGGACAACTAGTGCCCCGTATTCAACAGGCAAAGAATACTTCTGCTGGAGTTCTTTGTTTAGCATTACATACTGAAGACCTATGAATGGTTTGATAATTCGGCCGTGTTTGATGATATCTTCAAGGTCCTGCTTGGCCCAGTTGATAGGAATTGAGAAGCCTATATTCTGAGCACCAAAAATAATTGCCGTGTTGATTCCGACAACTTCGCCATCAAGATCAATCAAGGGACCGCCGGAATTCCCCTGGTTAATAGCGACATCAGTCTGAAGAACGCCACGTAAATGCTCCATCTGTCCGCCTGATCCAAGCGACGCCGAAATTTTTCTGGATAATCCGGAAATGATGCCTTTGGAAACGGTATTTGAGAAAAGTCCTAAGGCATTACCAATCGCTACTACAGTTTGGCCCAACTCAAGCTTGGAAGAATTTCCCAGACGAACAAATGGTAATCCCTTTGCGTTTATTTTGAGAACTGCAATGTCATTGACCGGATCCCTGGAAATAACTTTGCCTGGATATTCTTGGCCGTCCATATCCAGAACTGTATATTCCGAATCAGGATCAAAAACGACATGTTTGTTGGTCAGAATAAGGCCGTCTGGGTGAACAAAAAAACCTGAGCCACCGCCGATCTTTACCTTTTCTTTCTCGCCGCCCTCGACATCACCAAACATAAAAGGGTTCATAAAAGGAGCAGGGTATATGCTCTTAATCTTCGGCAGATATTTTGATATAACGATACTGACGACGCATGGGGCTACCTTTTTAACGGCGTCGATTGTTAGTTTGTCGTAATCTTGTGAATTCATACTTATAATTATGAGGCTAAATAGAAAATTTTTCAATAGAACAACTACGAAGGTAGCTCGGGAATTGCTTGGTAAGTATATTGTAAGGAGTTTAAATGATCGTTTAGTGAGGGCTGAGATTACCGAAACTGAGGCTTATCAAGGGTTTGCCGATAAGGCTAGCCACGCATCAAGGGGTATGACCGAAAGAACCAAGCTTATGTTTGGCCGGCCCGGCCATGTTTATGTATATATGATCTATGGTATGTACCATTGCCTGAATGTGGTAACTGAAAAGGCAGGCTATCCCGCCGCCGTGCTAATACGGGGAGCACGAATTATGAATTATGATCCGCCAGCTGGTGGAAGTATTAAAGGCAAAATAACCGTGATACGTAATTCGGATCCCGTGATACGCTTGAAAGGCCCAGGTATATTATGTCGCGAGTTGAGGATAGACAAAAAGTTAAACGGCATAGATTTGAATACCAGTAAGGAATTGTGGATAGAATCCGCCTCCGCCAGAAAGGGCGGACGGCGGACTGGAGAAAAAATAAATCCGCGGATTATAAAAAAGGGGAAACGCATCGGTGTTGATTATGCCGGTAAATGGAAAGATAAGTTGTGGCGGTTTTACATTTAAATTTATTCAGTTATTATGCCTTCAAGATCTTTAAATTTTAGAGGGTATTAAATTGGCAAGAAAATCCAAAAGCCGCAATCATCCGAGAGATTGGTTATTTGACAGGATGATTAATTTTTTGATGAGAAGCGGATGGAGAATTAAAATCGTCGATTTTAGAGGATCAAAACTAAAAAAAGAGAGAAATATGATAGGCCTAACTGATTGGAATACCGAAACTATCTATTTGGACAAGAATAAAGGCGGGCCATCAGTTCTGGTCCATGAGCTTGGTCATGTTTTGTTTCAGGAGTTTCTAGATGATGAGGCCCGAAATATGTCTAAGGCTGAAAGACTTAATCAGAGCTATGATAAGTGGTGTGAATTGAGGGTTTTGGAATGGGAGAAGTATTTTTTCCAGTCTCTTGCCAAGGAGCATATCGATGTTCTCAGATCTTTTATTAATGAAGCTAGAAAGAAGAAAAGGCGATAACCGCCTTTTTTATTTTCCTATTTTTAGGGTATATTATTACTAATGGTTAAAGATCTTCTAAAAAGCATAATCTCAAAGGAATACCCCGGGGTTGGTTTTGATATCTTAATCCCACCAGATGAAAAGCTTGGGGACTACTCAACCAATCTGGCTTTTGTATTGGCAAAAAAGGAAAATAAAAACCCGGCTGATATAGGAGGAGAACTGGCGGCTAAATTCCTAGGCAATAAACAACTAAAAGAAATCTTTGCCAAGATAGAGTTTGTCGGGCCGGGATTTGTTAATTTTACCTTGAGCGACTATTTTTTGAGGGAGTCATTGTCTCAAGTCCTGGATAAGAAAGATAAATATGGCGATTCAAAATCAGGTAAGGGGGCGAAAGTAAATCTGGAATTCATATCGGCCAATCCTACGGGGCCTTTAACGGTCGGGAATGCCCGTGCCGGCTCTTATGGTGATGCCCTAGGCAATATAATGGAGAAGGCGGGCTATAGGGTCAGTAAGGAATATTATATCAATGATGTCGGTAATCAGGTAAACAAGCTGGCCATGTCGGTAATAAACGAAGAGCTTAAGTCGGCCGGCAAACCGGTTAAGTTTCCTGATGAAGATTTATATAAAGGAGACTACATAGCTGATGACGCGGCTAAATTGGCTAAGGATTTCGGTCGCCCATTGAGCGAGCAGGATTTTAAGAAAGTAAAAGATAGGGCTATAGATATTGAGATTAAAAAATCAGAGAATTCGGTTGTCGATCTTGGAATTAAATTCGATACTTGGTTCAGGGAATCAGAGCTTCATAGAAAAGGCGAAGTTGAAGATACTTTAGATATTTTAAAAAAGGCCGGAGCGGTATTTGAAAAAGATGGAGCAATATGGCTCAAGCATGGCGATAGGGAAGAAGATGTGGCGGTTTTAGTAAAAAGCGATGGGGCAACCTCATATCTGATGAATGATATCGCTTATACCAGAAATAAGCTTGAGAAAAGGGGATTTGATCTGGCCATCAATATATGGGGAGCCGATCATCATGGCGATGTGCCAAGGCTTCATGGCGGGGTGACTGCTCTTGGTTTTATGTCCGGGCGCCTTAAAATATTTCTCCATCAGCTGGTTGCCTTAAGACGGGACGGAGAGCTTGTCCGCATGTCCAAGAGAGCTGGTAATATCGAGACGCTCGATGCTTTATTGCATGAAGTAGGAAAGGATGCTGTAAGGTATTTCTTTCTGACCAAAGACCTCAACACTCATATGGAGTTCGATATTGATTTAGCCAAAGAGCAATCAAAGAGAAATCCGGTTTATTACATTCAATATGCCAATGCCAGATTGAATAGCATATTTGAAAAAGCCGGAAAGATGAAGAATAAGAAAGGGGATAGCAATTTATTAAAAGAGCCAGAGGAGCTCAGACTATTAAGAGACCTATTAAAATTTTCTGAAATCGTTGAAGATATATCTATAAATTATCAGGTTCATCATCTGGCCGGTTATACTTTTGAATTGGCTTCAGATTTTCATAAATTTTACGAGAAGCATCATGTTGTCCAAGATGATAAAGGCTTAGAATCAGCTCGGCTCAAATTATGTATGGGAATCCAGCGGGTCTTAGGGCTATGCCTGGACCTTATGGGCATATCTGCTCCAGAGAAAATGTAGACTCGACTTTCTTAAGCTTTGATGTTATAAAATCGATAGCTTATTTACATTGCAAGGAGGCTGATGTGATAGCACCTCCGCATTTAACTCTAGGGGCGGCGATAGGGGCGTATCTATTTAGATTTTCTAGTCAGCACGCCAATAGAATATCGCGCGCCATTTGGCTTATTGTGATTCTCTTTCTGGGTATACTGTCTCATTATCTGCTAGATGGAATGAGGCATGCCGAATATAATATCTGGGGAAGCTATGATAATATATTTTTTATATTAGATCTTGTCATTTTTATCCCCCTGATATTTATCGTCGGCGTGAAGAAGCCATATTTTGGATTTTATAACTTGGCCATGGTTACAGGTATGACTGGAGCAGCTTTTCCCGACGGTATCAGTATAGTAAAGGATATTACCGGGATAAGAATTTGGGGCTATGATACTAACGGATATATTCATAGTTACCTGCATCATCTGAATAGTCCTATGTTTTTCTCAATGGCCGATCAATATGTTCTGTCTTTTTTATTTCTGTTCGCCCTGGCCATGCTAAGAAAGAAGTCTTCAGATTTATATTTTAAAACCGCTTTATGAAGCGGTTTTATTATGGAGTAGGGGCGGTTTAGCGGCCAGGTTTAGCTAGCCTAAAAATAGTCCAGAGACAAGTTGCTCCAAAAATATCAAAGAATAAGTCGCTTAAAGTATCGGTCAAGTTGCCCCCGAAGCGGATATTGTAGTCTAAGTAATTCAAGATTGTCTGGCGGACGGTATGATCTGCTGTGTACTCGGCAAATTCCCACAATACACCCACTAGAGCAGTTGCACCTACTATTACTAGCATGTTCTTGATCCATGCCCCGCTTCTTATATTGTCAGCAAGATAGTAATACATAAACATAGCCACGAAAAATCCACCAGAAAAATGCATTAGCTGATCGGTCCAGTAATAACGGTCATATATCTTAAAATATGAAGCGGGGATATTAATTAAAAATACTGCCAGCAGTATTACAAATGATTTCTTCATTGTGGGCGGATGCTTAAGCTTAGTCTCAATATAATACCAGTTAAGTTGTTTTTTATCAAAAAACAGATACTATATAGTGTATGTATGATTTCAAGAAAACAGAGGGAAAAATACTAGATTTTTGGGGTAAAAACAAAATTTTTAATAAATCTCTGGAATCCCGCAAGGGGGGTAAGCGTTTTGTGTTTTGGGAGGGCCCCCCGACGGCAAATGGCCGGCCAGGCATACATCATTTTTTGGGAAGAGCATTCAAGGATCTCTTTTGCCGCTATAAAACCATGCGCGGGTTTTATGTACTAAGAAAAGCCGGCTGGGATACTCATGGTTTGCCGGTTGAAATTGAGATAGAAAAAGAACTGGGATTCAAAAACAAAAAGGACATAGAGGATTACGGCATAGAGAAGTTTAATAAAAAGGCCAAAGAGAGTGTCTGGAAATATAAGAAAGAATGGGAAGAGATGACCAGGAAGATGGGGTTCTGGCTTGATCTCGATCACCCCTATATTACATATGAGAACGAGTATATCGAATCAGTCTGGTCTATCATCAAACAAATCTGGGATCAGAATCTTTTATATCTGGCGCATAAGGTTGTGCCATTTTGCTCCCGCTGTGGAACGTCTTTGTCTTCGCATGAAGTTGCTCAAGGATATAAAAAGATAACTGAATGCTCAGTCTATCTGAAGTTTAAAGTAAAAAATCCTAAATCCCATGGCTTGGAACCCAGTACTTATATTCTTGCCTGGACCACTACACCTTGGACCTTACCGGGTAATGTTGCCTTGGCAGTAGGGGAAAGTATTAAGTATCAAGTAGTAAGTATTAAGGGTAAAGATGAGAAATATATTCTAGCCGAGGATCTGGTCGGCAAGGTCCTTAATACTGAATACGTAATACATAATACTGTTCTAGGAAAAGACCTGGTCGGTATCGAGTATGCTCCTCTCTTTGATATAGAAAAATTAAAATCTAGTAAGTCCTACAAGGTCTATGGCGCTGGCTTTGTCTCGACAACTGATGGTACAGGCGTAGTTCATACCGCCGTTATGTATGGAGAAGATGATTATGTTTTGGGTACAAAGCTCGGCCTGCCCAAATTTCATACTGTTGATGAGGCGGGCAAGTTCATCCATGTCGGCAAAGATTTTGATGGCCAGTATGTAAAAAGTAAAAAAACTGAAGACCAAATCATAAGTTACTTAGACGGCAATGGGACCTTATTCAAAACTGAAGATTATGAGCATGATTATCCTTTCTGCTGGAGGTGCGACTCGCCCCTTTTGTACTACGCCAAGAACTCCTGGTTTATAAAAATGTCGGCGGTTAAGAAGGAAATTCTAAAAAATAACAGCAAGGTTAACTGGATACCCGAGCATATCAAAGAGGGGAGGTTCGGCCAATGGATCGGCGAGGGTAAGGATTGGGCCTTTTCAAGAGAGAGATATTGGGGAACGCCGCTTCCCATCTGGGAGTGTGTAAAATGCGGCCATCATTCGGCTCTGGGATCAGTTAAGGATCTTTGGAAAAATGCGGTTGATAGGAAAAATAAGTATTACATAATGCGCCATGGGGTTACCACTCGAAATGAACTTGGAAAGGGTATCAACAGCACCATCATGGATCATGACAAGTATCATCTTACTTCTGAAGGAAAAAATCAGGTAAGAAAAACTGCTGAGAAAATAAAACATAGCGAAGGAACTGACCTCATATTCGCCTCTCCCTTTATAAGAACTATGGAGACAGCGGAAATAGTCGGCAAGCTCCTGCATGTGAGTGTTACGGAAGATAGCAGACTCAGAGAAATTTCTATTGGTGCGAAGTCCGAGGGCCATCCTTTTTCTGCCGCCATCTCGAGAGATAGAAGAAATGATTTTAATTCTAAGCCCGAGCCAGATGGTGAAAGCTGGAATG